>DVGK01000106.1 GCA_018712785.1 Candidatus Choladousia intestinavium
ACCCAGACCTGTTCTGTTTCCGGAAGCTGTTTCACAGACTTGGAGAAAAGATATCCGTCTCCTGATTTTACTGCATGGAGGATATTTTCCGAACAGTTCAATCCTTTGTCTGCCACCTGGATGGTTTTCCCGGAAATGTTGTTCCGGCTTTTCAGGTCATCGATCACCTTACGGATCACAGGCTTTTCACTTTCGTTGCCGGGATAGAGTTTCATTCCGATCGGGATCTGATGGGCATCAAGCAGGAGGCCCATCCCGACAATCGGATCTTTTCTATTCTCTTTGGAAGGCCCCTTCCGGCGGAAATCATCCTCTCTGTCGATCTCAAAGTAAAAGTTTGTACAGTCGAAATACGTATGAGAAGTATCGAAAGGATATTTCCTGTTGATCTGATGGTTATAGATCTCGATAATCTTTTCATATTCGGAGCCGAGATACTCCAATCCTGCATACAGCTGGTTCAGGGAAAATCTGGCAGGTTCATACAACTTTGGAAGTACTTCGTCAAAAGTTTTCGCTTTTGAACAGGGGCAGACCGCTCTGGAATAGATCAGGGAAGACAGGAGGGAAAACACATTAAACTTGAAATCCGTAGCAGTCTGCATAAGATCAATATATTTCTTTACGTCCAGAGACTCATTGAGATTTTTGAGAGGAAAGTAGCCCAGGAGTTTTTCAGGAGTTTCCTCGGAGATCTGTAAATCTTTCTCGCTTTGCCGTTGCTCTGCCAGCTGTTGATTTAATCGGGTAACCTCATCTTTGAAGAAAGCAACCGGGTCCTCGATTCCTTTCTCCTGAAGTTCGTGGACGTAACCAAGGGCTTTATAAGAACGGTGTGCGGTATTTTTCTTGCGTGGGTCATAAAAACTTTCATAAATTTGAAGATAAGTGCCTTTATTAAGATTGGATTTTTTTAAAAAATAAGCCATAAAATCACCTCTCCTTATTATAACACCATAACACCATTTAGTAAAGAGATAAAAAAATATTTTGTCAAGTTTTTAAAAAACAAAAAAAGCCAGCAAATATGCTGACTGTAAGAATTCAGGAAAAAAATCACTCTTAAAGTATTATGGTGTTAAAACTGAAAGACGGGCATAACAACAGAAAGCCTGCTTGCCCGCTCTCTGCTGTTCTGTCTGCTATCATACCACCATGCTGTCCGGATTTCAATACCTTTTCTCTTTGATTTTTTCTTGACAATAAAAAGGAAACATGCTACCCTAAAGAAAATATGTAAGGGAGTAGTCAGCACCTATAAACTCTCAGTGTAACGAAGCCAACAGCACTGAAACTTTTGTTTCCTGGCTTAGTTTTAAATGACGAGACTTACCTGTTATTAGTGTGTCTAATAGCCGGGTGGTCTTTTTTTATGCCATCGCGGGACAGACACACGCATAGCATCACCATTCATTATGCATATTATCTGTATGCAGAACAAAAGGAGGAATACTATGAAAGAGTATCTGGTCAGTCCAGAAGAAGTTCTGAAAGAGCAAAACTCCTCGCCGGAGGGTCTCTCTCAGGCCGAAGCGGAAAAAAGGCTGGAACAAACCGGTCCCAACAAATTAAAGGAGGGAAAGAAAGATTCCCTGCTGAAAAAATTCCTGAAAGAACTGGCGGATCCCATGATTATTATTCTGATTGTAGCCGCGGCAATTTCCGGAGTCACCGCCTTCTATGAAGGAGAATCCTTTACGGATGTCATCATCATTCTTGCCGTAGTTATTATCAATGCCGTTCTGGGTGTATTCCAGGAAAGCAAGGCAGAAGCCGCCATCGCCGCTCTCCAGGAAATCGCCGCAGCCACCAGCAAGGTACTCCGCGACGGGAAAATGGTGATTCTGAAAAGCGAAGACCTGGTTCCCGGAGACGTGGTTCTCCTGGAAGCAGGAGATGCTGTTCCTGCCGACGGACGTATTCTGGAATCCGCCAGCATGAAAATCGAGGAAGCCGCCCTTACAGGAGAATCCGTTCCTGTAAATAAGATCGTAAAGCTTCTGAACCTGGACGGCGAAAAGGATGTCCCTCTGGGCGACAGAAAAAATATGATGTATATGGGCTCTACCGTTGTCTACGGAAGAGGAAAGGCTGTCATTACCGGAACCGGCATGAATACGGAGATGGGAAAAATCGCCAGCGCCCTTTCTCAGGCTCAGGATGAGGAGACTCCTCTCCAGCTGAAACTGAACCAGCTCAGTAAAATCCTCACCTTCCTGGTAATCGGCATCTGTATTGTCATCTTTGCCGTAGGACTTTTCAGGGCACAGGGATCCGCCCAGGGAATTACCGGCGACGCGATTCTCGACACCTTTATGGTAGCAGTATCTCTGGCAGTAGCCGCCATTCCTGAAGGTCTTGCCGCTGTAGTTACCATCGTTCTCTCCATCGGCGTTACCAATATGTCCCGGAGAAACGCCATCATCCGAAAGCTGACTGCCGTGGAAACACTGGGCTGTACCCAGATCATCTGTTCCGATAAAACCGGTACCCTTACCCAGAATAAAATGACGGTTGTGGATCATGTATCAGATAACGAGAAGCTTTTGATGACTGCCATGGCCCTCTGTTCAGACGCAGAGCTTGATCCGGACACAAAGGAGGCAACCGGGGAACCTACAGAATGTGCTCTGGTAAATGACGCGGCCAAAAACGGACTGCTAAAACCGGATCTTAAAATCGCTTACGCGCGAATCGCCGAGGCCCCCTTTGATTCTATGAGAAAGATGATGTCAACCGTCCACGAAAGTGCTGACCATAAAATCATTCAGTTTACAAAGGGAGCGCCCGACGAGGTGCTGAAAAGGTGTACGAAAGCCATTGTAAAAGGAACGGTTGTTCCCATGACAGACGAAATCCGCCAAGTTATCCTTAACAGCAACAAATCCATGGCAGACCGGGCTCTCCGGGTACTCTGCGGAGCCATGCGGGAGTGGGACGCAAAGCCGGAAAACTCAGAGCCGGAATTTCTGGAACAGGATCTTACCTATCTGGGCCTCTCCGGCATGATTGACCCGGTGCGCCCGGAAGTAAAAGACGCCATTGTAGAGTGCCGTGAAGCAGGAATCCGCCCGATTATGATCACCGGCGACCACAAAGACACCGCAGTGGCCATTGCCATGGAGCTTGGCATTATCTCCAGCCCTGACGAGGCGATCACAGGCGCGCAGCTGAACGACATGGACGATGAAACCTTTAACCGGAACATCGAACACTATTCCGTATATGCCCGTGTCCAGCCGGAACACAAGGTAAGAATTGTAAACGGCTGGAAAGCGAAGGGAATGATCACCGCCATGACCGGCGACGGCGTAAATGACGCTCCTTCCATCAAAAGCGCCGACATCGGTATCGGCATGGGAATCACCGGAACGGATGTTACCAAAAATGTGGCCGACATGGTTCTGGCAGACGACAACTTCGCCACCATTGTCTCCGCAGTAGAAGAAGGCCGCCGGATTTACGCGAATATCCGCAAGGCAATCCAGTTCCTTCTGGCTTCCAATCTGGCTGAGGTGCTTGCTATCTTCTTCGCTACTTTGATCGGATTTACCATTCTGGAGCCCGTACATCTTCTGTGGATCAACCTGATCACCGACTGTTTTCCGGCCCTGGCCCTTGGAATGGAAAAGAGTGAAGCAGACAGCATGAAACGGCCTCCCAGAGATCCCCGGGAAGGCATATTTACCGGCGGAATGGGATTTGACGTATTCTTCCAGGGATTCATCGTTACCATCCTGGTAATGACATCCTACCTGATCGGACATCACATAGAAAGCGGCGTATGGGAATTTGTAAACAGTCCGGATGGAACAACCATGGCTTTCCTGACTCTTTCCATGGTAGAGATTTTCCACTCTCTTAACATGAGAAGCCGCCGCGGCTCAATCTTCACCCTTACGAGCCACAATAAATTCCTGTATGGAGCCATGATTGTCTCCCTGCTGCTGACCACCGCGGTCATTGAAGTTCCCTTCCTGGCCTCAGCCTTTGAGTTTACTCCCATTGATCTGGAAGAATACGCCATCGCCCTTGTCCTGGCCTTCCTGATTATTCCGATTATGGAAATTATAAAAGCAATTCAGCGCAAACTGCACGTTTAGTTCGTGCAAGAAAAAACCGGAGCCGGAATCCTCCTGAAGGATTCCGGCTCCATTTATATCCGGTTCTGTTATTTTAAAAATCCGTTGATAATCTGCTCTTCCGCCTCTTCCTCTGTAAGGCCCAGGGTCATCAGCTTCACAATCTGCTCTCCGGCAATCTTTCCGATGGCCGCCTCATGAATCAGCGCCGCATCCACATCATTGGCAGTCAGTCCCGGAACTGCCACGATTTTCGCCTGATCCATGATGATGGCGTCACACTCTGAATGCCCGGAACATTTTGTATTTCCAGCTATCTTAGACTCAAAGGTCTGGACGGAAGAATCCCTGGCCACAGAGCGGGACACCAGATCCACGCTGGAGTCCTCCCCGTTCAGCTCCACCTCATAGCTGCTGACAGCGTTCTGCGTACCATGAGTCAGAAGGCGTTCTCGCACCGTCAGGTTCGCTCCTGCCTTCAGCTGGGCCTTCGTAATCCTTTCGGTGGAATCTACCCCCCGAATCTGAACCATCTCCATCTCCACCCTGCTGTTTTCCTCCATGTACACCTCTGTCACAGGATTCATGATCCTCTTTCCAAGTCCGTCTCCTTCGCCGTAATGCTTTTCCACATACTTGATCTTGGAATTTTTGCCCACATAAAAGCGGTGTATGCCGTCATGCTGGGAATCCTGCTGGCCGCAGTTGCTGATCCCGCATCCGGCGATAATCACGACATCGCAGTCATCCCCGATGAAAAAGTCGTTGTGTACCGTCTCCTTAATCCCGCTTTTGCTGAGAACTACCGGAATATGGACACTTTCATTCTTGGTTCCCGGCTTAATCCGTATATCAATGCCCGCGCACTCTTTTTTGGTAATAATATCTATATTCGCTGTGGTCTGCCGTCCGGCCATCTCACCGTCCGCCCGAATATTATAGGCCCCCTCCGGCACTCCGTGGAGATCCGCCACTTCTTCCAATAACCTTGCCTGGATTTCGTCTGTCGTCTGTCAAACACTCCTCTCTGACTTTATGCCGCTATGCCCCATCAGCCATAGCAGCAGGAACCCGAATTATCTCTGCTCTGAAAAATCGGACAGTCTTCTGCATGCATCTACCGCAGAATCTGTTCCCAGAATCTGAGGCAGAATCTCTTCTCTTGGCCCATGCTTTACAATATGACCCTCCGCGATCACCACAATCTCATCCGCGATATTCAGAATCCGTTCCTGATGGGAAATAATCAGTACAGAACCCTTCGTGGTCTTCTGCATACGCTCAAAGACCCGAATTAGATTCTGAAAGCTCCACAGATCAATGCCCGCCTCTGGTTCATCAAAGACCGCCAGTTTGCCTCCTCTTGCCAGAACGGTAGCGATCTCCACCCGCTTCAGCTCTCCCCCTGAGAGACTGGCATTCACCTCGCGGCTGATATAATCCTTGGCGCAAAGGCCCACCTCTGACAGATACACACAGGCCTCCGCCACACTCAGATGCTTCCCGGAAGCCAGCCGCAGCAGATCCAGCACACGGATCCCCTTAAAGCGCACCGGCTGCTGAAAGGCAAAACTGATTCCCAGCCTGGCTCTCTCCGTGACATTCATCTCCGTAATATCCGCGCCGTTGAAAAGAATTCTTCCGGCGGTGGGCTTCTCAATGCCCATAATCAGTTTGGCCATGGTGGACTTTCCTCCCCCGTTGGGCCCGGTGATCACTACAAACTTTCCATCCTGAATCTCAAGATTCAGATCCTTGATAATTTCTTTTTCTCCCTTTTCGTCATTTACGTCAAAGGAAAGATTTTCAATCTTCAGCATTCCATTCCCTGCCTCTCTTTATCTGATCCCGAGAGTGCTCTTCCCGGTTATTTCTCTGTCCGTTCTAATCCCTAGTACGGTAATAGGATTTTATCACATTTTCATAGTGAGGGCAATTCTTTTTTTCTTCAAATCCACACTTAAGATTTTTACCTCCACAATGTCCCCCACACTTACCACTTCCATGGGATGGCGGATAAATTTTTTATTTGTCAGCTGAGAAATATGAACAAGGCCGTCCTGGTGTACGCCAATGTCCACAAAGGCGCCGAAATCTGTTATATTTCTCACTGTGCCCTTCAGAATCATGCCTTCCTTCAGGTCTGTCATCTCCAGAACATCCGTCCTCAGGATCGGCTTCGGCATCTCCTCTCTGGGATCTCTGCCTGGCTTGCACAGCTCCTGGACAATATCCCTCAAGGTAGGCTCGCCGACCCCCAGCTTATCCGCCATCTTTTTATAATCCCGAATCAGCACAGCCTTGACTCCAGGCTCTGCCACCCATTCTTTTGTGTACCCCAGCTCTTTCAGCAGCTTTTCCGCCGCCTCATAGCTCTCCGGATGGATGCTGGTACCGTCCAGGGAATTTTCTCCTCCTTGAATTCTCATAAAACCCGCGCACTGCTCAAAGGCCTTTGGCCCCAGCTTCGCCACCTTCAGAAGTTCTCTGCGGTTTGAAAACCTTCCGTTCTCCTCCCGGTAAGCCACGATGTTTTTTGCAATGGCTTTCGTTATGCCGGAGATATGCTCCATCAGCGGAACAGAGGCTGTGTTGAGATCTACCCCTACCCGGTTTACAGCGCTTTCTACCACTCCATCCAGGGCCTCTCCCAGCTTTTTCTGATTCATGTCATGCTGATACTGCCCCACTCCGATGGACTTCGGATCGATTTTCACAAGCTCTGCCAGCGGGTCCTGGACTCTTCTGGCAATGGAGGCCGCGCTTCGCTGTCCCACGTCGAACTCCGGAAATTCCTCTGTGGCCAGCTTGCTTGCGGAGTACACAGACGCCCCTGCTTCGTTGGTGATTACGTAAGCCACCTTCTCCGGTATCTCCTTGAGCATTTCTACAATCACCTGCTCCGATTCCCGGGAGGCCGTGCCGTTGCCCAGCGAGATCAGAGTGATGCCGTATTTTCGAATCAGTCCTATGACTTTATCTTTGGCCGCTCTTATCTTGGCGTCTGTGGTGGGCGCCGTAGGATAGACTACCGTAGTGTCCAGCACCTTTCCGGTGGCATCTACCACCGCCAGCTTACACCCGGTACGAAAGGCGGGATCCCAGCCCAGCACCACCTGACCCGCGATAGGAGGCTGCATCAGCAGCTGTTCCAGATTCTTTCCGAATACTTTAATGGCTCCATCCTCCGCTTTCTCCGTCAGTCCATTGCGCACTTCCCTTTCTATGGCCGGCGCGATCAATCGCTGATAGCTGTCACGGATTACCTCTTTTAAAAACGGAAGAGTGTAAGGATTCTCCCGAACAATTACTTTTTTCTCCAGATACTGAAGAATCCTCTCCTCCGGAGCATCGATCTTTACAGTGAGGATCTTTTCCTTTTCGCCTCGGTTCAGGGCAAGAATCCTGTGGCCCGCCGCTTTGCTCACCGGTTCCGAATACTGATAGTACATCTCATATACCGATTCCGTCTCCGGATTTTTGGCGGAAGAAACCAACGTTCCCTCTTTTACAGTCAGCTCCCGGATTTTGGTTCTGTAATCCGCTTCATCGGAAATCCTTTCGGCCAGAATGTCAGAGGCCCCGGCCAGAGCCGCCGCGACATCCTCTACTTCTTTTTCCTGAGAACAGTACTTTCTTGCTTCCTCCTCCAGAGGTCTTTTCACATTCTGGAGAAGAATCAGGTCTGCCAGAGGCTCCAGCCCTTTTTCCCTGGCCACAGTGGCTCTGGTCCGCCGCTTGGGACGGTAAGGCCGGTACAGGTCCTCCACCAATACAAGTGTCTGCGCTCCCAGAATCTGCTCCCTAAGCTGAGGAGTCAGCTTTCCCTGCTCTTCGATGACAGAGAGCACCTGGGTTTTCTTTTCCTCCAAATTTCTTAAATAATTCAGCCGTTCAAAAAGATTCCTCAGCACCTCGTCATTCAGAGATCCAGTGGCCTCTTTCCTGTATCTGGCAATAAACGGAATGGTGTTCCCATCGTCAATCAGCTCTACCGCCGCCCGAGCCTGGGACGGCTTAATTTTCAATTCTTCTGCTAATACTTCAATAATATCCATTTAATGTTCTCCTATCTGCATCGAATCAGCATGGCTTACGAATACATTTCCTGCTTTTTCAGTCAAGTCACGGGGATATTATACAGAACTTTCCTGTACAGAGCAAGGGCGAATGACCCTTGCCATCTAAATCGGGCTGTGTTATCATATTTATTTAATACAGTTTCAGTGTACAAAGGAGGATTTTTCATGGCATCCACCAGAAAGGATTTGAAAAAACAGGCCAGAGAGCTTCTGCTGGGCCAGTACGGCTTTTTTGCAGGCACACACCTGCTTTATTTTTTAGTTTCTCTTATTGTGAACCAGCTTTTGGAAACCGTTTTTCCAAACTGGAGGACATCGATTCTGTATGTCTGCGCGCTCTTTATCACCACTCTCTTCCTCTCTGTGTTTCAGACAGGGCTCTTTCGCCTGTATCTGAATCTCTGCAGAAGACAGCCTTTAAAGAGAGGAGACATGACATATGGGTTCGCTCATGAAACCGAACATATTCTGTTGTTCTATTTCTTTTTGTTTCTCTCACTGTTTGTGCTGGCCTTCCTGCTCTCTTTTCTCTGGGAACTGCCTGTACCCTGGCCTCTTCTTCTCCTGCTTACGTTGCTTCTGCTGGGCTTTTATCTTTATTTTATTCTTGATTTTGCCCTGGTACCCTATCTCTATACGGACGCTCCGTGGAAGGGAACCAAAGAGCTGATGCTGCAAAGCCGGCAGCTTATGGAGGGAAGGAAGCTTTCCTATTTTCTTCTGAATCTGAGCTTCCTGGGCCTTTTTCTGCTGAGTCTTCTGTCATTCGGGCTGGGACTGCTTTGGCTGCTTCCCTACACGAAAACCACCAGAGCGCTTTTCTATATGGAAACAATTTCCGATCCGGCCCGTTACGATTCTGTTTCGCCGGCAGGCTATTCTGTTATGGAAACAGCTTCTCTCATACTGGGAATTCTCTCCCCCATTTTTCTGATTCTGTCTCTGAGCTCCGTCTTCCTGGGACTGTCCGCAGGGGTGATTTCCCTGTACAGCCTTTACCTGCTGTACCTTCCCCTTCCCTGCGGAGCCCTGGCTATCCTTTTCGCCCTGCTCTCCCGGGGCAGGTATTCCACAGGGGTCAAAGGAAAAACCGGACTCTTCGGCGGCCTGTTGGGGCTCATCCTGACCGGCGCCATCTTCATCGGCTCCTTTGTATATACTTATACAAATCCAGAGCTTCGCTCTATGGTGAATTATTATCTGGAACAGTTCCAGGAGATTTATGATTTCTATAATTCTGACGATCCATACGGGCAGCATCACCAGCCGGAAGATCCGGAGGAAGAGATGCCCTTTTCCCCCTCAGAGCCGGACCAGCCGGAATTTGTCAGCTATATATAATAAAAATATATTGTCATTTACAATAGAGAACACGCTCCGCGAACTTTCTATTGTCATGAACTGTAAAAAAGCAGAAGGCCTGCGTTAACTTTTCAGACCTTCTGCCTTTTATCTGTCTATTTTACTCTGCTTCCAGAAAATACCGCATCATCTGATATCCTTTTTCCCGGAAAATACCGCTTTCTCTGGCGGCCCGCTCTCCGTACAGCCTTTTGCTGTCCAGATTTTTCCGGCTGTCATAGAGGAGATACGGTACCGGGTCCGAACTGTGGGTCCGGATCCTGAGAGGTGTCGGATGATCCGGCAGAATCAGAAGTCTGTACGGCTCTCCGGATGCTTCCATAGCCTCATATACTGGCTTCACGATTCTGGCATCCAGATTCTCAATGGCCTTCAGCTTCCGTTCCAGACTGCCCTGATGGGACATCTCATCCGGCGCCTCCAGATGGATATAGGCAAAATCCGCCCCTTCATTTAGTACGGCTTCCACCGCAGCCCGGGCTTTTCCCTCATAGTTTGTATGAAGCCCTCCGTTGGCTCCCTCAACCTCTTTAACCCGCATGCCTGCTCCTACGGCAATTCCCTTTAAAAGATCCACAGCGGAAATCATCACGCCCTTTTTCCCATACAGAGATTCAAAGGAGGAAAGTCCCGGCTTCGTGCCGGCACCCCAGAACCAGCAGCTGTTGGCCTGGTTCAGCCCCTGCTCCTTTCTCTTTTGGTTTATGAGGTGAGAAGAGAGAATCTCATAGCTTCTTTTCTGAAGATCATAAAATCTGGAATCCGCCGGAAGGTACGGTCCGATTTTTTCCCCAAGATGGTCATGGGGCGCCGCCAGAGGCAGAACCTGTCCTCCGTGCCAGATCAGACAATGCCTGTAGCTGGTTCCCAGATAGAACTGAAATTCCTCCGTTTCCAGCTCCTTCTTCACCGCTTCCAGAAGCACAGCCGCATCCTCCGTTGGAATCTCTCCGGAGCTGTGATCCAGGATTCTCTTTTCTTCATAAGGTTCTTCGTCTGAAAGAGTCACAAAATTGCACCGAAACGCCACATCCTCCTCCCGGAGGGGTACGCCGATGCTTAAAGCTTCCAGAGGCGAACGGCCTGTATAATATTTTTCCGGATCATATCCCATGACGGCAAGATTCGCCGTATCGCTTCCGGGAGTCATACCATCCGGAATCGTTTTTAAAAGCCCGATCTCCGACCGGAGAGCCAGAAAATCCATAGCCGGGGTGGACGCCGCTTCCAGTGGCGTCTTTCCCTCCAGGCTCTCCTGAGGCTCGTCGGCCATCCCATCGCCCAGTATTATTATATATTTCATATCAATCCTCTATTCTGCCTTTGATTTATCCCGCAGGCGAAGCATACTGATCATCGCTCCGAACTCACCTGCCTTTTTCAAAAAGGCGCCCTCTGACATTCTTTCCGTGACAAATCCGTATTCACCTTCCAGACCGGCTTGTACCAGCTTAACAGGGCCAAATACCTTCTCTGCCTCCGAGGCCTCGCCTTTGGCTCTTACAAAAAACTGTTTCTCCGTACCGGATACGTCTGTAAGCACAAGCTTTTCGGGATCCCAGGAAGACATTACGCTTCTGCCGAGAACCTGGGCCTCTTCGATCACATCAGCCACTACAGCGCTGGCTGTTGCCTCTTTCCCGGCTCCCTGGCCATAGAACATAGCGTCCCCCAGCATATTTCCATGAACAAAAATCGCGTTAAACACACCGTTTACACTGGCAAGAGGATCCTCTTTGTCTACCAGATAAGGCGCAACCATAGCGGTCACCTGCTCCCCTTCTTTCTTGCTGAAGGCCAGCAGCTTAATGGTTCTTCCCATAGCCTTGGCATACTGAATATCGGCAGGGGTAATCTTTGTAATCCCCTCTGTATAGACATCTGTAAAATCCACTCTTTTGCCATAGGCAAGAGAAGAAAGTATGGCAATCTTTCTGCATGCGTCATGGCCTTCCACGTCAGCCTCCGGATTCCGCTCTGCATATCCTTTCTGCTGGGCTTCCCTCAAAACATCTGAGAACTCCCGGCCCTCTTCAATCATCTTTGTGAGAATGTAGTTGGTGGTGCCGTTTAAAATACCGGTAATTTCGTCAATTACGTCTGCGCACAGGCAGGTGCGCAGAGGACGGATAATGGGAATTCCGCCGCCGCAGCTGGCCTCAAACATATAGCTGGCATTGTGCTCTCTGGCGGTCTGAAGCAGCTCTGTTCCATGTCTGGCTACCAGCTCTTTATTGGAAGTACACACACTTTTTCCAGCTTCAAGGGCTTTCTTTGTAAATGTATAAGCCGGCTCCAGACCTCCCATTGTCTCCACCACAATCCGGATTTCCGGATCCGAAAGAATCACGTCAAAGTCGTGTACGATTTTTTTCTGAACCGGATCCCCCGGAAAATCTCTGAGATCCAGTACGTACTTTACTCCCAGATCTACTCCGGCTTTTTTCTCAATACTGTCATGGTTCGTCTCAATGACCTTCACCACGCCTGAACCTACGGTTCCGTACCCTAACACTGCTGTCTGAATCATCTTTTCCTCCTCCTGACACGCTTTCTGCGCCGTCCAGGCAGTTTCAGAAGACCGTTTCCGTCCCTTCACTCCCTGGCTAATATTTTCAGGTACTGCACTCCTGATTTCCCTTCAATGGTATCAATCATATTCGAAATATCCCCGGTATCCGCGAGAACCTCCACACTCAGCGTAAGGGTGGCCACGCCATTAATGGGAATACTCTGATGGATCGTCAGAATGTTTGCGTTATATTCCGCAACCACATTCAGGATTTCAGACAAAAAACCCGGTTCGTCTTCGATCTGAAGAACAAACGTCAGGGTTTTTCCTTTTACATTATCCCTGAAAGGGAAAATGTCATCTTTGTATTTGTAGAAAGAGCTCCGGCTGATTCCAACCTGATCCGCAGCCTCCTGAACGGTCTCGGCCCGCTTCGTGTCCAGAAGACGTTTTGCCTCCACCACTTTCAGAAGTACTTCCGGAACTGCCTTCTCTCTCACCACAAAATATTTCGTTTTTTCAGGCATCCTACTACTCCCTTTCCCTGCTGCTGTATGTATCAGAAATACATTTGTCTACCCTCCAAGGATATTATCATATCTGGCCGAAGCTTGCAACTGTTTTTCTTCCTGCGCAGCGTGAAAGGATCTCCCGTCCGCGGCATTCGTTCCATTCGCGACAGATTTTTCTTCCATATACAAACGCCGGGGCTCAGAAGTTTTTCTGTACCCCGGCATCCTGCTTATCATTTTACTCTTCTTTCGATTAATTGTCTTACTGCTCCTCCGCATCCTTCTGCCCCAGTGAAATCCACCGCAGGTATGCGTTGATGAACAGATCGATGTTGCCGTCCAGCACGCTGTCCACATTGCCTGACTCCGCGTTGGTACGGTGATCCTTCACCATTGTGTAGGGCTGCAGTACATAGGAGCGTATCTGGTTGCCCCAGCCGATCTCCTTTACTTCTCCCCGGATGTCAGAAGCCTTCTCAGCATTCTCCTGCTGCTTCAGCAGATACAGTCTGGCCCGGAGCATCTGCATAGCCTTATCCTTATTCTGGTGCTGCGACCGCTCATTCTGGCACTGCACCACGATTCCGGTAGGAAGGTGGGTAATACGGATGGCCGAGGAGGTCTTGTTGATATGCTGGCCTCCGGCGCCGCTGGAACGGTACGTGTCAATCCTCAGATCCTCATCCCGGATTTCTACATCCACATCCTCCTCAATCTCCGGCATAACATCGCAGCTTACAAAAGAAGTCTGGCGCTTTCCTGCCGCGTTGAAGGGAGAAATCCTTACCAGACGGTGAACCCCCTTTTCAGACTTCAGGTAGCCATAGGCGTTCTCCCCGTTTACCTGGAAGGTAACAGACTTAATGCCCGCTTCCTCTCCGTCCAGATAATCCAGCACTTCCACCTGGTAGCCTTTTTTATCTGCCCATCTGGTATACATCCTGTAAAGCATGGACGCCCAGTCGCAGGACTCTGTCCCGCCCGCTCCCGCGTGCAGAGTGACAATGGCATTGTTCTTATCGTATTCTCCGGAGAGAAGTGTCCGGATCCGGATTGCCTCAAAGGTCTCGCGAAACTGCCCCAGAGTTTCCTCAATCTCGGGAAGCACGCTCTCATCGTTCTCTTCATATCCCATCTCGATGAGCAGCTCAATCTCCTCATACTGCTCTTTCAGATGATTGTATGTTTCAAGATCATCCTTCAGGGACTTCAAGGTCTTCATGGACTCCTGGGATTTCTCGGGATTGTCCCAAAAATCCGGCGCCTCCATCTCTCTCTCCAGCTCCTGGATTCTCTGCTCTTTATTTACCAGGTCAAAGTGAATCCCTCACTTCCACTAATGGTTTCGTATAACTGTTTAAAATGCTTTTAAACTCGTCCAGCTGAACCACAGCTTCACCCTCTTTCTGATTTTAAAAATATTCTGTCTGAAACTTCTTTTGACTTTTCTTTAAGCCCGGCGGCGTCCGCAGCACTGCTTATACTTCTTGCCGCTTCCGCAGGGGCATGGATCGTTAGGATAAATCTTCTCGGAGGCTCTCTTCTTAGGCGCCCTCGGCCCTGATTCATCCTTGTTGGTTCCCGTCACCTTGGCCACTTCCTCACGCTCTACCTTCTGCTCTACCTTCACATGGAACAGAAGCCGCACTGTGTCTTCCCGGATGGCAGCGGTCATAGCGTCAAACATCTCATAGGCACTCATCTTGTACTCTACCAGGGGATCTCTCTGGCCGTAAGCCTGCAGCCCGATACCCTGACGGAGCTGATCCATATCGTCAATATGATCCATCCATTTCCGGTCGATTACCTTCAGCAGGATCACGCGCTCCAGCTCACGGATCTGCTCCTGCTCCGGAAATTCCGCTTCTTTCAGCTCATAAAGCTTCACCGCCTGCTCTTTCAGAAGCTGCTTCAGCTCATTTTTATTCTTCAGGTCAGCAACCGCTTCCTGGTTTACCGGCTTCAGAGGAATAATGGGCAGAAGAATGGAATTCAGCTCTCTCAGATCCCACTGTTCCTTATCTGTATTTTCTCCAAAGCAAAGGTCCACCGTGTTGTCCACGATATCCGTAATCATCTTGAAGATGGAATCCCGCATACTCTCGCCGTCCAGAACTCTGCGGCGCTCCGCGTAAATAATTTCCCTCTGCTCGTTGTTTACCTGGTCGTATTCAAGAAGGTTCTTACGGATGCCGAAGTTATTCCCCTCAATCTTCATCTGGGCCTTTTCTATGGCATTAGACAGCATCTTATGTTCGATCTGCTCATTCTCCTGTACGCCCAGTGACTTGAATACCTTCATCATCTTCTCTGAACCGAAGAGACGCATCAGGTCATCCTCCAGGGAGATATAGAATCTGGATTCGCCGGGATCTCCCTGGCGTCCGGAACGTCCCCGGAGCTGATTGTCAATACGTCTGGACTCATGCCGCTCCGTACCGATAATCTTCAGGCCGCCTGCCGCTCTGGCTTCTTCATCCAGCTTGATATCCGTACCACGTCCGGCCATATTGGTAGCGATGGTCACCGCGCCGTGAACGCCGGCGTCGGCCACAATCTCCGCTTCCATTTCATGGAATTTAGCGTTCAGCACGTTATGCTGAATGCCGGCTCTCTTCAGCAGATTGCTCAGAAGCTCAGACACCTCAATGGTAATCGTACCTACCAGAACCGGCTGTCCCTTCTCATGAGCCTCCTTTACGGCCTCCACAACCGCATGGTACTTCTCTTTCTTGGTCATATAAACGGCATCTTCCTGATCCACACGGGCAATGGGCTTATTCGTGGGAATCTCCACAACATCCATTCCATAGATATCCCTGAACTCTTTCTCCTCGGTAAGAGCCGTACCGGTCATACCGGCTTTCTTTTTGTATTTATTGAAGAAATTCTGGAAGGTAATCGTGGCCAGAGTCTTGCTCTCTCTCTTTACCTTCACATGCTCCTTCGCCTCAATGGCCTGATGCAGACCGTCTGAATATCTCCGGCCAGGCATAATACGTCCTGTAAACTCGTCTACAATCAGTACCTGATCGTCCTTTACCACATAATCCTGATCCCGGAACATCAGATAGTGAGCTCTCAGAGCCAGAATGACATTGTGCTGGATCTCCAGATTCTCAGCATCCGCGAAATTGTCAATATGGAAGAACTGCTCTACCTTGTGTACGCCCTGCTCCGTAAGGTTTACCACCTTATCCTTTTCATTCACGATAAAGTCACCGGTCTCTGTGATCTCTTCTCCCATGATGGCGCTCATCTTGGTGACTTCGCCGCTGGCCTCACCCCGCTCCAGCTGACGGGCAAGAATATCACAGACCTCATACAGCTTGGTAGATTTTCCGCTCTGCCCGGAAATAATAAGGGGCGTCCTGGCTTCATCAATCAGCACCGAGTCCACCTCATCGATGATGGCGTACACCAGGTCCCTCTGTACCAGCTGCTCCTTGTAAATCACCATGTTGTCACGGAGGTAATCAAATCCCAGCTCATTGTTTGTAATATACGTAATATCGCAGGCATACTGCTTGCGCCGCTCGTCATTGTCCATGGAATTCAGCACGCATCCCACGGTCAGTCCAAGGAATTCATGAACCTTTCCCATCCACTCCGCGTCACGGTGGGCCAGATAATCATTAACTGTAACGATGTGAACGCCCTCTCCTGTCAGAGCATTTAAGTAAGCCGGAAGCGTGGATACCAGGGTCTTACCTTCACCTGTCTTCATCTCGGCAATACGCCCCTGATGAAGGATGATGCCTCCGATAATCTGTACCCGGAAATGCTCCATGTTGAGGACGCGCCTTGCGGCCTCCCGTACAGTAGCATACGCCTCAGGCAGAAGGGAATCCAGCGTCTCCCCCTTGGCGTATCTGTCCTTATACTCCTGGGTCTTGGCTTTCAGCTCCTCATCGGAAAGAGCCATCATCTGAGGCCGGAGAGCTTCCACCTTCTCTACCAGAGGCATAATCATTTTTATCTCGCGCTGGCTGTGGGTTCCAAAAACCTTTTCTATAATGTTCATCTTTTTCTCCATCTCCAAAAAATCATTTCGCAGCTGCTTTGTTTTGTCACAGTTACGTCATTTCTACTTATTGTATCACTTTCATACTTTCAAAACAATTAAATTTTTTATGAACAAAAAAAGAACAAACCTTGGAAGGTGCCGTCTGCCGCTTCCGGCCGCATAAAAGAACGGAGGCCGCGTACCGCGGTCTCCGCCGTCTTCTGTCTCTCCAGACCTTTTATCCTTCCGCCTATCAATACTCCGGTTCGATCAAGCCGTAGGTATTTCCCTTTCTCTTATAAACCACATTTACCTCTTCTGTCTCAGCATTGTAAAATACAAAGAAATTATGTCCCAGCAGCTCCATCTGAATGCAGGCGTCCTCCGGATACATGGGCTTCATGCCGAAATGCTTGGTACGGATAATCTTCACCTCATCCAAAGGCTCTGACTCCTTCTCGATAAATTCTTTTTTAAAATTGCCCCCGTCCTTATGCTTCTCAATAATCTTCTCTTTATATTTGCGAAGCTGCCTCTCAATAACCTCTTCCACCAGATCAATGGATACGTACATATCATTGCTTACCTGCTCCGAACGGATAATGTTGCCCTTCACAGGTATGGTCACCTCAATCTTCTGGCGTTCTTTTTCTACACTCAACGTAACGATAATCTCTGTATCAGGAGTAAAATATCTTTCAAGCTTCCCCAGCTTATCCCGAATGGCTGCCCGCAGCGCATCGCTCACTTCAATATTTTTTCCGCTTATGGTAAATCTCATACTGTCCAACTCCTTTACTCTGGATTTAAGCTGCACAGCCTTTTTCCCCAGGCCGTGTAACTGTTTATATTATATCATATTACAGGATTTTTTCAATAAAATTCTACCCTTCCGCCTATTTTTTAAAAAAATTTATCTATTTTTCATCATTTTTGCACAACTTTAAAATCTTTTTATAAGAAAGGGGACCTCCGAACAAATCCAGGGCGCTTCCCACTGTCACATCCACCCGTCCTCGTCCCAGCTTTCTAAGAAGCGCAAGGTCTTCATAGCTTCCTACGCCTCCCGCGTAAGTTACCGGCAGTTTCCCCCACTCACCCAAAAGTGAGGCTACCCGGTGCTGTACGCCCCGGCTCTGTCCCTCCACGTCCGCCGCGTGAACCAGGAATTCCGAACACCACCCGGAAAGCTGATCCATGGTTTTAAAATTCAGCAGAACCTCCGTGAATTTCTGCCAGCGGTCTGTGACAATATAAAATTTCCCGTCTCTTTCACGGCAGCTCAGGTCCAGCACCAGACGCTCTTTCCCTACTTTTTTTCTGAGAGTCTCCAGATGCTCATACTTTATTCTGCCGTCAGAAAAAACGTATGATGTCACAATCACATGAGAAGCTCCTGCCTCTAAAAAGTCCCCGGCATTTTCACCGTTAATTCCGCCTCCCACCTGAAAGGAGCCCGGCGCCGCCCCGAGGGCGCAAAGAGCCTGCCTTCTGGTTTCCTGGTAATAGGGGGAGGAAGCCGGATTCAGCAGGATGATATGTCCCCCCTCCAGCCCGTCTTTTTTATACAGCTTCGCATAGAAAGCCGCGTCCTGACTGGAGACGAAATTTTCCCTGGCTCTGTCCCCCTCATCCCGGAGACTGCCTCCCACAATCTGCTTTACTTTCCCATTATGTATATCAATACAAGGCCGAAAACGCATTTTTCCTTCCTCCTTTACAGATCCAATAAACAATAGAAAACACGCTCTGCGAGTTTTCTATTGTCATGAATAAAAAGCTGAAAACATTTACTGTTTTCAGCCATTTTAACATGGTACGCTTCCGGGTGCAATTCGTTTTTCCTTATGGGGTATTCGTTTCCCTTTCTGTCTCCTGTCCGGTCAGGGCGTCTCCGGCATTCTCCACGCCGTCAATGATATCCTTTCCCGCGTCTCCCACACCGTCAATTACGTCTTTTCCGGCGTCTCCTGCTCCGTCAATCAGGTCTTCGCCGGCATCCCCCACATTAGAGGAATTGTCCCGTTCCGTCTCTTTGTCTGTCACTCCGTTTACCGAACCGTCCCGTTCGCTGCCCTCTGTCATATTACTTCCGTCATCCGGGAGGTTTTCAGTACCGTCTGTTTCATCCTTCGCCGTCTCATCTGTCTCTTCCATCCGGGTGGTTTCTTCTGCTTTTTCCGTCTCCTTGTCATTGCTGCCGCACCCCGCCAGAATACTCATACAGAGGACACAGCCTGCCGCCAATACGTATTTTCTCCAAAGCTTCATTTCATGTACACTCCTTTTGCTTGATTGTATTCCGTGTGCCAGTATTCCGGCCTTTAACGCCGTATTTTCTGGAACTCTTCCGGTATATCAATAATATGTACAGTTCCCTGCTTTTTATTCAATTTCAAAACAAAAATAAGGGAAAAGACGCAGAAGCGCCTTTTCCCTTATTCATGACAATAGAAGGTTCGCGAAGCGTGCTTTTTATTTTACTTTACAGTAACCTTGCATTTTACAGAAACACTTCCGGATTTTACTGTAATGACAGCTGTTCCTTTCTTTTTTGCCGTTATCTTCCCCGACGAAGTAACCGCTGCTACTTTCCGGTTTGAAGACTTATAAGTAATCTTCTCGTCGCTGCCGGAGGGTGATCGCCGGGGCCGCAAAACCCTAGTTTTTCCTTTCTTCAGTGTCAGAGAAGAAGGTACCTTGGTGATCTTTTTCGTCTTTGTCCTGGGCACCGTCACCTTAACTGTGACCTTTTTGCTTCCGGACTTTACCGTGATTCTGGCAGTGCCCGCTCCCTTGGCCCGGATCACTCCTTTGGAAGAAACCGTAGCTACCTTTTTATTGGAGGACTGATACGTAATCTTCTGCTGGGAGGTCAGAGGCTTCAGAACCGGCTTCAAGGACGCCGTCTTTCCTTTGGATATCCGCAGGCTGGAAGGAAGCCCCGAGATCCGTGTGGTCTTTACAGTTCCCGACTGAACTTTAACCGTCACCTTTTTCTTTATGCCGCTTTGCAAAGTAACCGTCACGGTAGCTTTGCCTGTTTTCTTCTGAGCGGTCAGCTTTCCTTTTGAAGAAACCTTTACGATCTTTGTGTTGCTGGATTTCCATGATTTTACCTTATCGCCTGAGGCCATTCCCGTAACCTTCAGCACAGAGGTGGACTGTCCCTTTTTCAGCAGAATACTGGTGGCTGATACCTTAATATAAGGCGTCAGCTTCGGAACGCTTTCCGGCTGGCTGGCACGGCATCTGGAGCATGTCCTGGTTTGTGTCCCTGTCTTCAAAGCCGTAGCTTTCTTGGTCACTCGGTATTCTCCCCAGTCATGGCCCAGAGCCTGAATGGTCTGACTCTCCAGCAAAGCTTTGCACTCTGTACAGAAGCGGCACCTGGTTCCTGTCTGGGTACAGGACGCTTCCAGAGTAACGGTCCAGTCCCCGGCTGTATGACCGGCGGCCGGTATGGTCTGTGCCGCAATCGCAGCTTTGCAGACACTGCAGATCTGACTTCGGATCCCCGCCTCCAGACAGGTAGCTTCTTTGGTGACAGTCCATTTTCCGGCCTTATGACCAGCGGCCGGTATAGTCTGCGCCGCAATCGTGTCTCCGCAGGTTTTGCAGACCTGCTTCTGGCTGCCTTCCTTCAGACAGGTAGCTTTTTCCGTAACCGTCCAGTCCCCGGCTGTATGGCCGACGGCCGGTATGATCTCTTCCTTCACTCCTTCCAGACATCTGGTGCAGTGATAGACCCTTTTCCCCTTCTGTTCGCATCCTGGATTCACTGTAATCTGTCCGCTATCCCACTGATGGGCGCCTGCGCCGGCGGAGACTGTCTCCTCCTTCACTTCCTGACAGTATCTGCAGTGGTAGACAAGCTGCCCTCCGCTTTCACAGTTCTTCAGGATTCCTTCCGTCTCCCAGGAATGATACGTACCGGAGCCCAGAGAAGGAAGCGCGAAGTTTTTCGTGGCATTGGAGCCAGAAAAATTTGTGTATGGAGTCCTCTCCTGGCCTATAGGATATACAAAGCCCTGATCGCCGCTTCCCACCAGAAAATACGTATACACAATGCCGCTTTTCTGATCGTCCCACGTAGTATCAACCAGGTACCAGACGCCATCCTCCATCTGGACATAATTCCACATATGCGCTTCCTGATTTCCGCCGCTTATGGCCGTCCCTACGATCAGGGGACTGTCGATTCCGAACTTCTTCGCCAGAATACGGAACGCCTTCGCATAGCCCTCGCAGACGACCTGATTGTTCTTAATAAACACTCCCGCCGCTGTGTGGGCGTAATCATTCTCTCCGTATTCCACCCGGCTGCATATATAGTCATGAATGGCTTTCAGAACATAATATCGGTCTGTTTTACCCTGAAGCGCTGTCTGAATCCGAGATACCGCTGCGGATACGGCGCTCTGGAAGGCCCCGATCTCTCCGAAGGCTCCCGGATATTTTTCCTCCGGCACTACGGTAACTGCTTTTATGGTGCCCGTATAGATTCCTCCGGAACCGGAGAAGGAAATCCCATAGGTGTATTTTACCCTTCCAAGCCAGAAAGCCTCCGGGTAATCATAACAGAAAGCGTCAAAAGCAGACTGAACAGCCATCGTAAGACTGCTCCTGACTCTCTGATACTGGTCATTGTTTTCCGAATCCCACTGGAGAGTATTATTTCCGTCTTCATTTTGTACAATCGTTCCGGCCGTCGTAAAGGTATAGGGAACCGGCAGAGTGCAGTTCACCTGCGCGGTGCTGTTTTGGCTAATGAAGGCAGAAACCATCTGATGATAGACAGACGCAGCTTCTTCTGAAAGCTGAGAACCCCAGGAATCTGTGTAGGTTCCCGCCGAAAACATCCGGAGCCTAGAAAAAGAAGCATCTCCCGCCTCTCCGCTTTCCTGAAGGAGTTCCTCTACCGTTACCACGCATTCTTCCAGAATCGTCTCCCCTGTATAATCTTTCGTCTCCACTTCCGTGACAGACTCTACTGCAAGGGAAGGCGCTTCCGTTCCAGTCTCATTTCTGGGAATATCCGGTTCGGATTCCGGACTGCTTCCGGTATCCGGGCTCACTGCCGCCTCCGTTCCCCCGGTTTCGGCTATCGCTTCTGTCTGCCCAGTCTGTTCCGGCGCTTCTATCGCTTCTGCTTCCTCAATTTCCAGAAAAATTCCGTTTCCCTGTTCTTCCTGGAGCAGTTCCTGCTCTGCTCCGCCGGGTTCTTCGATAATCAGATCCTCCGCGGCAGCGGGCAGCATACAGTTCAGCAGCAGCAACGCGCACAGAAAAAACGCGCCGATTCTTTTTTCCATCTATTCCCTCCATTTTTCTGCAAATATTTCAGATTACACCTCTATCTCACATCACCCATATAGAATAATGCAATAGTTCCCGGACCGGAATGCGCGCCGATCACAGGACCGATGGGGCTGATCATAAATTCATGGATGCCAAACCGTTTCTCAACCTGCTCTTTTACGTAGACAGCGTCCTCGTAACAGTCGCCATGGCTTAGGAATACAATATCATTCTTTTCTTTCCAGCTCCCAATCTGCTTCTCCATACTGTCCACCAGGGTATTCAGGGATTTTTTCCGTCCCCTTACCTTGGAGACAGGCTTCAAAAGCCCTGCGTCATCCACATGGAGCACCGGTTTCAGATTTACCATGGTCCCGAGAATCGCGGCCGTTTTGCTTACGCGGCCGCCCCGGTAGAGATGGAACAGATCATCCACGGTAAAATTGTGTACCAGATTTCCTTTATACTGCTCCAGCCACGCTGCCACCTCTTCAAAGGATTTCCCCTGCTCCTGAAGCTGCAGAGCTTTGTGCACAAGCAGCCCCTCTCCCATAGAGGCGCACAAAGAATCCACCACCTGAATGCGGCAGTCCGGTCTCTCCTCCATGATCTCCTGGGCAGCCAGACGCGTACTGTTGTATGTTCCGCTTAAGCCGCTGGAAAAAGCGATATGAATGATATTTTTATTAACCTCCAGAAAGCGGAGCAGGTTTTTCTTCGCCTCTTCCGGATTCACCTGGGAAGTAGTCGGCATACATCCTTCACGCATTTTTTTATAAAAATCCTGATAGGGCAGGGAATTCTCTTCCGTGTAAGTTTTTCCATCCAGAATATATGTCAGTGACATAGTCGGAACTTCATGCTCCTTAAGATACTCCTGGGGCAGATCGCACGTGTTATCCGTAGTTATCACATAATCCCTCATTGTCTTTCCTCCTCTTGATTATTCATTATAGAATTCATAATATCATTTATTTTCTTTGCACGCAATGATAAATGGCCTGTTTTGAATGCTTATTACCGCATTTTATCCGCATACAAAGCAAAAAACATCTGTAAAAAGAGAAGAATATACAGGAAAAATCGGCCCTGCTGACACATTGTCCATTCTGTGAAGCAGCATGTATCATAAAAAGCAGCGACACGAAATAAAATATTAAAAACAGGATTTCCGGGGGCGTTGCTATGAATCCGAAACCAAAAATTGTTGTACTGCGAATGAGAGAAATCATCTACACTTTACTTCTTCTGTGCCTGATTATTCTTCTGGTAGTCTGCCTTTTTTTCATGTTTGCCCCATCTTCCCAAAAGGGCCAAAGACAGCCTGCCTCAGAAAATCTTTCAGAAACCTCTTCCGGTTCTGAAACCAGCCTTTCCACCGATCTGGCCCAGGCATCTTCCCGGAAGGTTTCCGGAGATGCTCTTTATACAGCCGGCGTCTACACTTCTCCGGTGGCTCTGGGCACTTCCTCAGCGGAAGTGGAGGTTACCGTAGATACAGACGAAATCCGTTCCATACGCCTGATCCATTTAAGCGAAGCGGCAGAAGCCATGTATCCCCTGGCAGAACCTTCCATGGACCGCATCGCGGCACAGATTCTGGAAACACAAAAGCTGGAAGGTATTACTTGTCCTCAGGAGGAAAAGTATACTTCCCAGCTTTTACTAAACGCAGTGTCAGACGCTCTGTCTGTGGCGCGGATCTCTTCCTGACTCTGTGTTCTGTATTCTTTTTCTGTTCTTTTTATGGGCCGGCAGCGGCAATCTCTCACTGCCGGCATGCCATATCTTACTGCTTATCTTTTGAAATAAGATAGTACGGCAGAGCCACACATACAATTCCGCCGATCATATTTCCGATGGTTACTACGATCAGATTCATAATCACGCCGCCGATGCTGATAGCCATCCCGTTGGGGTTCATAAGTCCTACTGCAAAAAATGTCATGTTGGCAACACTGTGCTCAAAGCCGCAGGTAACGAAGGTTACAACACAGCATATGTTCATGGCAATCTTGCCGCCCTCGGACTTCATCTTGGCTCCGCACCAGATGGCAAGGCAGACACAGATATTGCACATTACAGCTTTTGCGAAAAGATCTATCACTCCTCCGGAAGCTTTTGTCACTGCCAGATTCGCCATATATGTACCTATATCTCCTGTAGCTAATCCTGTGCCGGTAAAAATCGCTGCCGTGATCACAGAGCCGATGAGATTTCCGATCCAGCAGATCACCCAGAGCTTCACAATCTTTCCCCAGGACTCTGTCTTGCGGAAGCCTGCCACTGCCATGACAAAGTTATTTCCTGTAAAAAGCTCCGCTCCCGCCATGGTCACCAGGCAGAGACCTACGGAAAAAACAAGGCCGTTAATCAGTCTTGTGGAATATGCTCCTCCTGCCGTAAAGAGACCTCCTACTGTGCCCATGAGAATTGAGCCAAGGCCGATAAATAGACCTGCCAGCATGGACATCATAAGATAGCCGGCCGGATTTTTTTCCAACAGATTCAGTTTTCCCCTGGCCGTATTGCATACGGCTGCTGCTTCATCCTTAAACATATCATTTCCTCCCGTCAAATCTGCTTCTCTTTCCCGGCGGAGGCGGCAGGACATCCTGCCGCCTCCGTACCGGAAAGCGTATATCAGACCGTTTTTCTTTAGAACAGACCGGAAATCTTTCCTGTCTCATCCACGTCAATCCGCTCTGCAGCCGGTACCTTCGGCAGTCCCGGCATCGTCATGATCTCTCCTGTAAGCGCTACGATAAAGCCTGCTCCCGCTGAGATCTTCAGGTTCCGCACCGTTACCTCAAAGTCCGTGGGCGCTCCCAGCTTCGTCTGGTCGTCTGTCAGGGAGTACTGGGTCTTCGCTACGCAGATCGGGCAGTTCCCATATCCGAGAGCCTCCAGCTCCTTCGCCTGCTTCTGGGCATTGGCTGTCAGCACCACTCTCTTGCCTCCGTAGATCTTCTGTACGATCTGGTTCAGCTTATCCTCGATGCTTCCCTCCAGCTCATAGCTGTACGTGAACTCATTGGGCTCCTCTACCAGACGGATCACTTCCTCCGCCAGCTTGATGCCGCCTTCGCCTCCCTTTGCCCATACCTGGGAAAGGGCTACGTTTACTCCCAGCTCCTTGCACTTCTTCTCTACCAGCTCCACCTCTGCCTTCGTATCCGTGGGGAACTCGTTGATGGCTACCACGCAGGGAAGCTTATATACATTCTTGATATTGCTTACATGCTTCAGCAGGTTCGGAAGTCCCTTCTCCAGCGCCTCCAGGTTCTCCTGGTTCAGCTCTGCCTTGGGCACTCCTCCGTTGTACTTCAGCGCGCGTACCGTCGCTACAATTACCACCGCGTTAGGCTTCAGTCCCGCCATACGGCACTTAATATCCAGGAACTTCTCCGCTCCCAGGTCCGCTCCGAAGCCGGCCTCTGTGATGGCGTAGTCGCCCAGCTTCAGCGCCATCTTCGTAGCGATAACAGAGTTGCAGCCATGGGCGATGTTGGCGAAAGGCCCGCCGTGTACAATGGCCGGAACATGCTCCAGAGTCTGTACCAGGTTGGGCTTCAAAGCATCCTTCAGAAGCGCGCACATCGCTCCCTGGGCGTGCAGGTCTCCTGCCGTTACCGGCTTCTGCTCAGATGCTTTCCCGTATGTATATCCTACAATAATTCTCGCCAGACGGGCCTTCAGGTCCGTGATGTCGCTGGCCAGGCAAAGCACCGCCATGATCTCGGACGCAACCGTGATGTCATATCCGTCTTCCCTGGGCATTCCGTTTGCCTTTCCGCCAAGGCCGTCCACTACGAAACGAAGCTGGCGGTCATTCATATCCACACATCTCCTCCAGGTGATCTTCCTGGGGTCAATGTTCAGCTCATTCCCCTGGTAAATATGGTTATCCAGCATAGCTGCCAGCAGGTTGTTGGCTGCCCCGATGGCATGGAAGTCACCGGTGAAGTGCAGATTTATATCCTCCATGGGTACAACCTGTGCGTAGCCGCCGCCGGCTGCTCCGCCCTTTACGCCGAAGACCGGTCCCAGGGACGGCTCACGAAGGGCTACCATAACCTTCTTGCCAAGCTTCTGAAGTCCGTCCGCAAGGCCTACCGTAGTCGTGGTCTTTCCCTCGCCGGCCGGGGTGGGGTTGATAGCGGTTACAAGAACCAGCTTTCCATCCGGCTGATCCGTCTCTTTTAACAGGTTGTAGTCAATTTTTGCTTTGTAATTTCCGTACTGCTCCAGATATTTCGGATCAATTCCGGCCTTGGCCGCGATCTCAGTAATCGGCTGCATAACGGTTCCCTGTGCAATTTCAATGTCTGATTTGAATCCCATGGTTCGAATCTCCTTTCCTCTTCTGGAATCCGGCTTGAATTTGGTTTCTTCCGCCTTTTTGCGGGGATTTTGCAACAAAAAAACTGCGCAAAGAAACCTGCCAGGATTCACTTAACGCAGTAGCGGAAGCGATACCGTAACGCGAAGCCAAGCTCCTTCGTTCACATAAAGACCTTCCCATCGTGTGACACTTAACGCACTGTATCTTCTCTACTTTTACATAGATTAAATATTTTATTTTAACTGTTTTGGGAAAACAGTCAAACCCGTCGCCGCAGAAGAATACGATAAATGAAATTTTCCCTTATGAACAAAAAAGGACAACACTTGTTTCTACCAAATGCTGTCCAGACGGTCGACTTCATCTATCTTATTTTGGTTACACAGTGGTGCTCCACTACTATCCGTCAGCAACCAAAACCTCTTCTTGTTGACAAAATGAATTATAGCAAAAAAATCTTGGCTCGTCAAGAATTTATCAAAAAAATCTCAGATATTTTTCAAGGTTTTTTCTTTCACCAGAGCAAAAGCTTCCCGTACAATGTAGTGGAGCTGCATAAAGGGATCCGAAGGGGCCGGCATCCCGTATACCTGCTGATATCCGCAGGCTTTCGCAAGAGCCACCGCCCGATAGATGTGAAAATTATTGGAAAGAATTCCCACCCGATCCTCTCGGTTCGTCATGGGAAGACAGAACTTTAGATTCTCTCTGGTGGTGGTGGACTTCTCCTCCATCTGCATCCTCTCCGGATAGATCCCCGCTTTTTTCAGATATTCGTACATGGCCCGGGCTTCTGTAATCTCTTCGCCGCTTCCCTGGCCTCCGGAAAGAATCAGCCTGGTTTCCGGATGCTTTTCTGCATACAGCGCCGCCGCGTCCAGTCTCTTTTTCAGGGCTCTGGAGGGTACCGTTCCTTTCACCTGCGCCCCCAGGACAATTACACAGTCCAGATCCGACGGAGTTCTCTGGAACATCGCATTTACAATCTGAAAACTGATGCAGCCAAAAAGAAGAAGCCCCGTGCCTGTTAATATAAAAAGAGTCGGAAGCACTGGGCCCGGAAGAGAATTTCTGAAATGAAAAACCCCTCCCAGGAAAAGGAAAAAAACGGCTGCCACCGGCCAGATCCAGGCGAAATCCGCGGTAATTCCCGCATAAAGCAGGATTCCTACGTAATACAGCAGGCATAAAACGCCTGCTGCAGCACATACTTTTTCAAATAACGGCATTTCTTATCTCCCGCAGCACTTTTTATATTTCTTGCCGCTGCCGCAGGGACATGGATCATTCCGCCCGATTTTCTTTTCCTTAACAATGGTGTTCATCTTCTTGGCTTCCCGGTAAAGTTCTTTCCGCTTCTCCTCGTCAAAAATCTTCTCCCACGCCGAAAGATTATACAGCCAGTCCGCTTTCGCGTCCACCATATTTTTATAAAGCATTTCCTTGTCAAAGGCGAGGCTGACAACCGTATCCTCTGTCATCTCCTCAATGGGATTTTCCTTCTTCAGACTTTCGTTAATTCCGTCCAGGAATCCAACCATCTTCATCAGAGGGATATTATATTTTTCAGCGAGCTCCTTTACGGTACCGGAAACTTCCTCATCAGGATTTTCCAGAAGCTGCTCATAAATCCCCTTCTCTGTCAGAAAGTAATCTGACCAGAACTGCTGAAGCTGTTTCTTATCTGTCTGCTGAGAGTATGCCATATCTCTCCATTCCTGTAATAAGCTCATATCTACCATCCTTTGTTCTCATTTTAGTGAAACATAACCGCCATTAAGGCTGTTCTTCATTATATAACACTTATCCTGCCTTGACAAGCCTAATTCTGGGGATTCTCCTGTTTTGAGAATGACTCATCCAGCAGTAAAAACTTTCTTATTTCCTGCATAGAACCATCTGAAAGGGGCATACTATGACTAATCCCGAAGGAAAAGTCTTTCATACAGGAAAGCGGCCGGATGCGTCCGGCGCCTCAGGGATTTGCGTAAGCTCTTGTCATTGGAACCCCCTCCAATGGAAGAACTGTACAAAAGATAAAAAAATACTTATCCTCCCCTTAACAAATCCTGCGGATATGCCTTT
>DVGK01000107.1 GCA_018712785.1 Candidatus Choladousia intestinavium
GATCTATTACATTGCCAGAAAAAAGAGGCTTTTGGGAAATAAATAAAACAGGAATGGCATTTCTGGAAATCTGTGCTATAATGTGAACACTGTGTGCAATGTACGAAGGCAAGCGAAACGCGGCACATGCGTTTAGTGAGCACACATGCCCGGACGAAAAGGATATCGCCAAAGGAGATGAAAGAGAACATGGGGCAAGAATTATAAAGATAACAGATTTTTCAGATCCCCAGCTGGATCTGTATGCCAGATATACGGAAGGACAGCTGCTGAACCGCCATGAACCGGAGAAGGGGATTTTTATCGGGGAAAGCCCCAAGGTGATTGAGAGAGCTCTGGACGCGGGATGTGTTCCCATTTCCTTTCTGATGGAAGAAAAGCATGTGGAAGGGCAGGGAAAAGAGCTGCTTGCCAGATGTCCCCAGGTGCCTGTCTACACGGCAGAGTTTCAGGTGCTGACCCGTCTGACCGGATTTCAGCTTACCAGGGGAATGCTTTGCGCGATGTACCGGCCTCCTCTGCCGTCGCCGGAGGAAGTATGCCGGGGAGGGCGGCGGATTGCGGTTCTTGAAAACGTAATGAATCCCACGAATGTGGGAGCTGTTTTTCGGTCTGCGGCGGCCCTGGGTATTCACGGAATCCTTTTGACTCCCGGCTGCAGCAATCCCCTGTACCGGCGGGCTATCCGGGTGAGCATGGGAACTGTATTTCAGATTCCCTGGACCTTCTTTAAGGGGAAGGATATTTGGCCCCGGGAGGGCAGCAGGCTGCTCCATGACTTGGGCTACAAGACGGCGGCAATGGCCTTAAGTCCGGACGCCATTGCTCTGGATGATCCCCGGCTGAAAAAGGAAGATCGGCTGGCGGTTATTCTGGGAACGGAAGGAGACGGACTGTCAGAGAGTACAATTGCGGACTGTGATTATACGGTTCGCATTCCCATGTACCACGGGGTGGATTCGCTAAATGTGGCGGCGGCCAGCGCCGTGGCTTTCTGGGAGCTTTGCCGGTGTGCGGAGGCAGAAAAGTTCCGGGAATAAAAGAAGAAAAAACGCGGAGAGTAATATGGGAGGGAGTATAAAAATATACATTAAAAGAGTCAGGGAGGATATAAAAATATGGATATCAGTTTCATAGAAATCTTAAAGGCCGTATTTCTTGGAATTGTAGAAGGGATTACGGAGTGGCTGCCTATCAGCAGCACCGGACATATGCTTCTGGTAGATGAGTTTATTACCCTGGATGCCAGCGATGCATTTAAAGAAATGTTTTTTGTCGTGATTCAGCTGGGAGCTATACTGGCGGTTCTGCTGCTTTTCTGGAACAAGATGTTTCCTTTCCAGTTCAAGGATAAGTCTTCGCCGGTGATAAAGAAAGATACGTTTTCAATGTGGATGAAGGTTGTGGTGGCATGCATACCGGGGGCTGTGGTGACGCTGCTTTTTGACGATTATATTGAGGCGCATTTTCACACGCCGCTGGTGATCGCGGCTGCGCTGATCGTCTATGGTATTGCTTTCATTCTCATTGAGGACTGGAATAAAAAAAGAACGCCTGCAGTGAAACGTCTGGGAGATATTACTTATAAAACAGCATTTATAATCGGGCTGTTTCAGGTACTGTCCATTATTCCGGGCACATCCAGGTCCGGCTCTACTATTGTGGGAGCCCTTCTCATAGGAGTGTCCAGAGTAGCGGCTGCGGAATTTACCTTTTTTCTGGCAGTGCCCGTTATGTTCGGACTGAGCGCCATTAAGATTCTGAAATTCGGATTTTCCTTTACAGGCACGGAGGCGGTGATTCTGGCCGTAGGAACAGCGGTAGCTTTCCTTGTATCGGTTCTGGTCATAAAATTCTTGATGGGTTACATTAAAAAACATGATTTTAAAGTTTTCGGATGGTATCGTATTATACTTGGAATCATTGTGATTCTGATTCTGGGATTCTGAGACGGAGCCGGCAGAGATAATCCTCTGCCGGATTTTTTTATTCATAGCATTAAGAGAGTTCACGGAGCATGTCTCTGATTGTTCCAGAGAAAAGAAAGATGGATTCTTGAAGGCTGGATAGAAGGATGATAAAATTAAGAAAAAAGCAGGGAGGCGGCTATGAAAATTGCGGATAAAGACGTGACGGTTTTTAAGGGGCGGGAACCGGAAGCGCCCCTGGTCATTCTCAATACAGTAGGAGAGGAAGGCGAACCGGTTTATCAGGAGCTGCGAAAGGAGACGGACCGGGATTTCTCCATGGCTGCTGTGGGAGGGCTGAACTGGGAAGAGGAAATGACGCCATGGCCCCTTCCGGATTCTGAGAAAGGCAGGCTTCCCGGTTCCGGAGGCGGTGATAAGTATCTGGGGAAACTGACAGAGATCCTGCTTCCTGAGGTTTTAAGACAGCTTCCCGCCAGACCGCGGTATACGGCTCTGGCCGGCTATTCTCTCGGAGGGCTTTTTGCTGTTTACGCCATGTACAAAACAGATCAGTTCGCAAGGATTGCCAGCGCCTCCGGTTCCCTCTGGTATCCGGGGTTTCTCAGCTTTGCCAGGGGAAATCCCCTCATGAGAAAGCCGGACCGGCTGTATTTTTCTCTGGGAAACCGGGAGGCGAAGACCAGGAATCGGATGATGAAAACGGTAGAAGAGAATACCAGGGAGCTGGCAGAGTGGTACAAATGCCAGGGCATTGATGTGACCTACCGGGAGAATCCGGGAAATCATTTTCAGGACGCCGCCAGGCGCATGGCAGCGGGAATCGCGTGGATTCTGGAGGATTGATCCGGTCAGAGCTGAGCAAAGGATAAGGGAACGGAGAGGAAGGATGAAGATTCCAGTGCCTGCGGCTCATCTGAGAAGGCCGGGAGAAAGACAAGAGAGGGAGAGAACATGAAAGTAAATTTTGCGGTAATCGGAACAAACAAAATCACAGATAAATTTTTGGCGGCTGCCGGGAAGACGGAAGAATTCTGTTTGGCGGGAGTTTATTCCAGAACTATGGAGAGGGCGCTGGAGTATGGAAAAAAACACGGTGCCCGGCTGTTTTTTAACAGCCTGGAGGAGCTGGCGGCATGCGGTCAGATTGACGCAGTATATATAGCAAGTCCAAACTGCTGTCACGCAGAACAGAGTATTCAGATGATGGAAGCTGGAAAACACGTGCTCTGTGAAAAACCTGTGGCTTCCAATGCGGGAGAATTCCGGGCTATGGAAGGAGCGGCCTTAAGGAATAAAGTAATCCTGCTGGAAGCCATGCGCAGCGTGTATACTCCCGGATTCCGGGCGGTAAAGGAGAATCTGAATAAGCTTGGCAGGATTCGGCGGGCAACCCTTCAGTACTGTCAGTATTCCAGCAGATATGATAACTTCAAGAAAGGAATCATTGAAAATGCTTTTAAGCCGGAACTTTCCAACGGGGCCCTGATGGATATCGGCTCCTACTGCGTCCACTTTATGGCGGCTTTGTTTGGAAAACCGCAGAACATACAGAGCAGCAGCCTGAAGCTGTTAAACGGCGTGGATGGGGCCGGTACGATTCTGGCGGACTATGAAGGGATGCAGGCGGAGCTGATCTATTCTAAGATTACGGATTCCAGACTTCCCAGCCAGATCCAGGGCGAGAATGCCTCCATGATTATCCAGGAGGTATCGAATCCTCAGAAAGCGGTGATTTATTACCGGAGCGGAGGGGCAGAGGATCTGGAGATTTCGTCCATAGACACGGATATGACATATGAGGTTCTGGAATTTATAAGGCTGATTCAGGAGGAGCAGTACGATCATCCCTATCTGGCCAATTCCCGGATGGAAATGGAGATTATGGATCAGGCCCGCGGGCAGCAGGGAATCCTTTTTCCGGCAGACAGGGAAGAAAATAAGATTTGCGGTTAGAAGGGAACGTAAAGATGGAGCAGTTTGGACTAAAAGACAGAATCTTAATTGGAATAACATTGTTTTCTATGTTTTTTGGGGCAGGTAATCTGATTTTTCCTCCCTTTTTGGGAGCACAGGCCGGAACCCGTACATGGGCGGCAATGGCCGGCTTCGCGGTAAGCGCAGTGGGGCTCCCGGTTCTGGGGGTCGTGGCGGTTACCCTTTCCGGCGGCCTGAAAAATCTGGCTTCAAGAGTACATCCCAAATTTGCCGCTATATATATTGTTGTTCTTTATTTGGCGATTGGACCCTGCCTGGCGATTCCGAGAACGGCCAGCACATCCTTTTCCATGGCTGTAATTCCCTTTCTGGGAGACAGAATGCCTTTGGAGGGATTCCAGGCCGTATATTCTTTCGTATTTTTTGCGGCTGCCGCTGGGGTGGCAATGCACCCTGAAAAACTGACAGAATATCTGGGGAAAAAACTGACGCCGATCCTTCTGGGACTGATTCTTGTTATCTTTGCCTCGGCGGTTCTGAGTCCGGCAGGAAGCGCGGCGCCGCCCCGGGCCGCTTATGCGTCCATGGCGCCAGCGCATGGTTTTCTGTACGGCTATCAGACAATGGATACTCTGGCAGCTTTGAATTTTGGTATGATTATCGCTATGAATATCAGGGAAAAGGGAATAAAAAAGGAAAAAGAAGTGATGAAGGAAACCGTCTGCGCAGGATGGGCGGCAGGTATTTTCCTCTTGATTATTTACGCAATGCTGGCCTTTGTTGGGATGACATCAAGCGGAGCTTTTCCGGTGACTGCGGATGGAACAGAAGTGCTTTCACTGGTAACGGGCCGTGTATTTGGCAGTGGGGGAACGGTAATCCTTGCCTTCATCTTTGTAATCGCCTGTTTTAATACATGCGTTGGGCTTTTAAGCTGCTGCGGAAAATACTTTAGCACTCTTTTCCCGGCGGCAAGTTACAAAAGATGGGTTTTTATTTTTGCTTTTGTTTCCATGGTAATTTCAAATGTAGGACTGAATGCCATCCTGAAGGTTTCAGAGCCTGTTCTGAACGCTATTTATCCACTGGCTATTCTTTTGATTATCCTGTCTTTTATTCACAGATGGGTGGGAAGATTCAGGGAGATCTATCCCTGGTCAGCAGCCCTTTGCGGAATAGTCAGCATTTTGACAGCCCTGGATCAGCAAGCCCTTTCCCTTTCGGGGGTTACAGAAATACTCCGCCGGATTCCGGCATACTCAGAGGGATTCGGCTGGCTGCTTCCTTCTGCGGCGGGCATAGGAATAGGAGTTCTTCTGGGAGCAATGAAAAATCGCGGAAAGGCAGGAGACAAAATTTAATATCTTAAGAAAAGTATTTTTACGATTGGGGATGAAAATAAAATGGAATATAAAAAAAATGAAAACCAGGATAAGGTTTTTGAAACACTTCCTGTTCCGGCATCTCTGAGAGTGATGATTGTGCCGGCTGTGATCAGTCAGCTGATCGTACTCATCTACAATATGGCAGATACTTTTTACGTGGGGCAGACGGGTAACCCGTACATGGTAGCTGCGACTTCCCTGATTCTCCCGATTTTTAATATTACTCTTTGTCTGGCAGGACTTGCGGGTACGGGCGGAGGAGCGCTGATATCAAGACTTTTGGGGGAACACAGAGAGGAGGAGGCTGAACGCGTAAGTGTCTTTACTATCTGCCTGGCTGTTTTCACAGCGGCGGTGTTTTCTGTGGGGATCGGCATTTTTATGAATCCGCTGCTGAAGCTGCTGGGGGCTGGAGAGAATACATATGAATATGCGGGGCAGTATGCATTCTGCGTTATCGTTCTTGGAGGAATTCCTACTGTTTTGTCAAATGTCCTGTCAAACCTGATACGGAGTATCGGCTGCTCAAAGGTGGCGGGGAAGGGAATTATATTGGGAGGGCTTTTGAACATCGCCCTGGATCCGCTGTTTATGTTTGTGCTGCTGCCGGATGGCTGTGAGGTTCTGGGGGCCGGGATTGCCACCTGTCTCTCGAATTGCTTTGCATGCCTTTTTTTCATAATAGTCATGGCACGTATGAAAGGGCAGTCGGTGCTTACCTTTGATCTTAGGAAGGGAAGGCCCGATAAGGAGAGTATTGAATCTATTTTTGCTGTAGGGATTCCGTCAGCCGCTGCCAGTTTCTTATTTGATCTTGATTATGTTGTGATTGACAAGCTGATGGTCTCCTACCATGATCTGGCTCTTGCGGCAATCGGAATTGTACTAAAAGTAGAACGCTTCCCATTGAATGTGGGCATCGGGATCTGCCAGGGGATGATGCCGCTGGTAGCGTACAGCTATGGGGCGAGGAACAAAAAAAGAATGAATGACGCAATACGTCTGTCGAGAATTCTTGGACTGCTGATCGCCGCAGGAAGCATTCTTATGTATGAGATATTTGCGGGACAGCTGATTCGAATCTTTATTTCAGATTCGCAGACCATTGATCTGGCTACAAGCTTTCTCCGAATTCGTGTTCTGGCTACACCTCTAATGTTTTTGAGTTTTTTTACGGTCTATCTGTTTCAGGCTTTTGGAATGGGAAAGAAAGCTCTCTTTCTGGGGATGACCCGGTGGCTTGTATTTAACATTCCCATGCTTTTCATTTTAAACGGAATTTTTGGTATGTATGGAATTGTCTGGTCTCAAGTAACGGCAGATACTTTGACAGTACTCTTATCTTTTTATATATACAGAAAATACAGCCCGCGGTGGTGATGCTGCCTGGCCCTGGAAGAGCAAAGGATTGAAAAAGCAGAGAAAATGGCAGAAGTTCTTGAGTTGTGCAAAATGCATAAAAAACATTTAAATATTAAAGAAATAGTCAATATTATTGTGCAAAACATAAAAAATAAAAGAGGAAATTGATTTCTTTTTTTTATAATTATATAATAATAATGTATTCAAATGAAAGAGAGGGCCTTTGTCATGAAACAGAATAATATGTTGGCAATGATTCTGGCTGGTGGGCGTGGTTCCCGGCTCCATGAACTTACCAATAAGGTAGCGAAGCCGGCGGTAGCGTATGGCGGAAAGTACAAAATTATTGATTTCCCGTTAAGTAACTGTGCCAACAGTGGAGTGGATGTAGTTGGCGTTCTGACACAGTATGAATCTGTGCTTCTGAACAGTTATGTAGCCGGAGGCAGCAGCTGGGGCCTGGATGCCCGTGACAGCGGTGTTTTTGTTCTGCCCCCCAGGGAAAAAGCGGATGTGAATCTGAATATTTACAGAGGCACCGCGGATGCCATATCCCAGAATATTGACTTTGTGGACAGCTACGATCCGGAATACATCCTGATTCTGTCCGGCGATCACATCTATAAGATGAATTATGCCAAGATGCTGAAGTACCACAAGGAGAACAATGCGGATGCCACCATTGCTGTTATTGAAGTTCCCATGAAGGAAGCCAGCCGTTTCGGCATTATGAATACCGACACGGAGACAGGACAGATCGTGGAATTTGAAGAAAAGCCGGAGCATCCCAAGAGCAACCTTGCCTCTATGGGAATCTATATCTTTAACTGGAAGCCCCTGAGAAAGATGCTGGTGGCCGACATGAAGAATGAGGAGTCCAACCACGATTTCGGAAAAGACATTATTCCCACCATGCTGAATGAGGGTAAGAGGCTTTTTGCTTACAAGTTTAAAGGCTACTGGAAGGACGTAGGTACCATTGATTCCCTCTGGGAGGCGAATATGGATCTGCTGGATCCGAAGAACGGCCTGGATCTGGATGACCGTACCTGGAAAATCTATACAGAAGATATCCCCACCTTCCCACAGTACGTCTCTGAGGACGCGGATGTTAAAAACGCCTATATCACACAGGGCTGCGTCGTAGAAGGTGAAGTGAGGAACTCTGTTTTGTTTACCAGCGCCAAGGTAGGCGTCGGGGCGAAGGTCTACGACAGCGTGCTGATGCCGGGGGCGACGGTAGCGCCGGGAGCAGTGCTGAACCGCGTGATTGTGGCGGACAATGTGAAGATAGGAAACCAGGCAGTGGTAGGAAGCGCGGACAGCGAGCATATCGAGCTGGTGGCTAAAAATGTAAAAGGGGTAGAATGATTATGGCAAGAGCATTAGGAATTATCAGTTTTTCAGAGAATCATGTATGGGTAGAAGGACTGGAAGATCACCGTTCAATCGCTGCATTCTCCTTCCTTGGCAGATACCGGGTGGTAGACTTTCCCATCTCCAATATGTCAAACAGCGGCATTGACCGGATTCAGGTTTATATCCGCAGCAGTCCCCAGTCTCTGGTAGGCCACATCGGGACAGGGCGGCATTTTAATATTAATTCCAAGAGCGGATACGTAAAGATGATGTTTACGGAATCTTTGCAGGAGCATGATTATTATAATACAGACGTAAAGGCTTATTACGCGAACCTGGAGCATATTGAGAATACCTCTAATACGCATGTGGTAATCGCTCCGGGCTATATGGTATACACGCAGGATTTTGACGCGCTGCTGAAGACACATATTGAATCAGAGGCAGATATTACCGTTCTCTACCATACGGTGGATAACGCAAAAGAAGCTTATCAGAACTGCTTCTGTGTGAACCTGAATCGTCAGAAAGGCGTGGAATCCCTTGACCGGAACAACGGAAAGGTGAAGAACCGCAATATTTCCATGGATACATATGTAATGAAGAAGGATCTGTTTATTGAGCTTCTGAAAGAGGCAAAAAAGACCTCATCCATGTATACTATGCGCACAATCATCAATGATAAATGCAGTGAGCTGGATGTCCGGGGAGTCGCCCACAGAGGTTTTTTCGCTCCCATTACGGACTTTAAGGGATATTACGATGGAAATATGGCTCTGGTTGACCTGAAGACAGCTCAGAACCTGTTTAATCCTTCCTGGCCCATTTACACACGTACCAGCGATTCCTGTCCCACACAGTATTCGGACACTGCGGAAGTAAAGAAATCCTTCCTTGCCAACGGATGCAAAATTGACGGAAGGGTGGAAAACTCTGTGGTAGGAAGAGACTGTGTGATTAAGCCGGGAGCAGTGGTTAAAAACTGTATCCTGCTTACCAACGTGGTAATCGGAGAGGGCGTGCACATTGAAGGCCAGGTGGTAGACAAGAATGCGAAAATCACCAAGGTAAAAGAGATTCTGGCAGATCCGGAGCATCCTGGCTACGTGAGAAGAAACGATCTTGTGTAGGATACGCTGTCTCTTTAAACACGAATGATAGAAAGAATGAAAAGCCTCTGTCTCCCTGCGGTATTCGTATGGGGGCGGAGGTTTTCTGCTTCTTTGAAAGATTTTTCTGGACTTCCCGGGGAGTAAAAAGGCGGAGCTGAGAATGGGAGCGGCCGGAAATCATGCGGCAGGCCGAGGGATGACGGATTGTGCCGGCGAAGTTTTTATGGTAGACTTAGTGTACTGACACGACCATAATCCGGCGAACGGCTTGCTGAATTCCCGGAGGTTGTTCAAAAAAAAATGAAAGAGCAGGGAATTTACAATGCCAGTTTTTGATTTCAGTCATTCACCAGAGGAGACGAAAGAGCCTGAATGCACCTATAAAGTTTTTTATTCCAATTACTCTGAATCTTCCCCAGAGCATCCCATCCTTGTACTTGACAACCGGGAAGGGCGGCTGAAGCATCACTCAAGCGGAGTGTTTACGAATCCGATCCGGAGGACAGCTTTTGAGTTCAAGGATCCGGAGGGTACGGTCCGCTCAGATATTCTGCAGATAGACGCCAGATTTGTAAGCCTTTTAAAATGGCTGGGAGAGAGTCATATTAATGTCCGGCTTTCAGGAGCCGTACAAGGGGAGCAATATGCAGTATATAAAATCAGGGAAATCGCCTTCGGAGGCGGTGTGAAGCTTTCAGCGGAAGACGGCTTCCTTCAGTTTATGATTCAGCGGCTCCTTTCCAGTGAAGCGCCTTCCCGGGAAATCCCGGATGAGGACGAGGAAGAGACGGGCGACAGTATGAAGCTTACCAGTATTCAGAGTATTACGGATTTTATCACGTGCGCGGGAAGGACTCTGCCGGAGAATATCCGTATCTGGGCCAGGAGAAACCTGGCGGTAGCGCGTTCCAGCGAGGTCTCCGCGGAGGAGAGACGTCATGCCCAGCGGGCTCTGTCCATTATGATGAATATCCAGTGGAAAGGAAATTATTTTCACGATGTGGATCCCTTGGAAGCCCGCCGGATTCTGGATGAGGAGCTTTACGGCATGGAATCCGTCAAGCAGAGAATTATAGAGACGATTATCCAGATTAACCGGACTCATACGCTGCCGGCTTACGGCCTTCTGCTGATCGGCCCTGCCGGAACCGGAAAGTCCCAGATCGCCTACGCAGTTGCCCGTATTCTGAAGCTGCCCTGGACCACCCTTGACATGAGCTCTATTAACGATCCGGAGCAGCTTACCGGCAGCTCCCGGATTTATGCCAATGCGAAGCCGGGGATTATTATGGATGCCTTTTCTGTAGCAGGAGAATCGAATCTGGTATTTATTATCAACGAGCTGGATAAAGCGGCTGCAGGAAAGGGAAACGGCAATCCGGCAGACGTTCTGCTGACCCTGCTGGATAATCTTGGATTTACGGATAACTATATTGAGTGTATGATTCCTACTACAGGCGTTTATCCTATTGCAACGGCTAATGACAAAGATCAGATCAGCGCTCCTCTTATGTCAAGGTTCGCGGTGATTGAGATTCCGGATTATACGCCTGAGGAAAAGAAGGTGATCTTTTCCAGGTACGCTCTTCCCAAGGTTCTGAAGCGGATTGGAATGCGGGAGGATGAGTGTACTCTGACACCGGACGGTCTTAAGACAGTTATTGAGCTTCACAGAAACACCAGCGGAATCCGTGATCTGGAGCAGGCGGCGGAACATCTGGCAGCGAATGCTCTGTACCAGATCGAGGTGGATCATGTAGAAAAGGTTGTGTTTGACGGGGAGATGGTGAGAAGAATATTGGGATGAGGCTGTACAGCCCCTGGGAAGAGAGGAAAAAATGATCGACGTAATACGGGCCAGGGCGGTATTCGACGCATACCTGGATCAGTTTGACCGGGAAGATGAGAAAATTAAGTTGAAAATTGTACATACAGAGGGGGTGATCCGCTGCGCATCAGAGATCTGCAGCAGAATGGGACTGAATGAGAAAGATTCAAGGCTGGCAGAGCTGATTGCGCTCCTGCATGATATCGGGCGGTTTGAACAGGTGAAGCGGTTTGACAGTTTTGAACCCTCGGTGATGGATCACGCAGCCTTCGGTGTGGACCTTCTGTTCGGACAGGAGAAAATGATACGAAGGTTTGTAGAAGAGGAGACATGGGATGCGGTGATACGCAGCGCTATCGCCAGGCACAGCAGGTATTCTCTGGGGGAGGGGCTGAATTCCCGGGAACTGCTCCATGCCCGCCTCATCAGAGACGCGGATAAGCTGGATAACTGCAGAGTTAAGCTGGAGGATAAAATGGAGGTCCTGTTGGGATGCAGCGCCCGGGAAGCAGGAAGCCAGGAGATTTCCGCTTCCACCTGGGAAGAATGCATGGGAGAAAAGTCCATCCATTCGGCAAACCGGAAAACGAAGATGGATTACTGGGTGTCCTATGTGGCGTATTTCTATGACATTTATTTTCCTGAGTCAGCGGAAATTATCCTGGAAAACCATTATCCGGAACGGATTGTGGAGCGGATCCCATACAGCAATCCGGAGACAGGGAAAAAGATGCGAAAACTCTGCGGAAGGGTCAACGATTTCCTGGAACGCAAAGCCAAAAAGCTCCTGTAATCAGAATATACTTTGTTTCTATAGAAAGGGCTTGTGAAAAAAGTAAATTTCTTTTTTCACAAGCCCTTTTAAGGACAAAATTCAAGTTATCCGCCGGGGCCTTCCTAAATAACTGCCAGCAGAGCAAAATTCAAGATGAAAAGCGCGGATGCAGTCCATATGATAGGATGAACGGTTCCGGCCTGTCTTCTGCAGATCTTTACAATACAGTAGGAGATAAAACCAAAGGCGATTCCGTAGGAGATGCTGTAGCAGAGCGCCATAAAAAGCCCGGCGAAAAACGCGGGAACCGCTTCTGAAAAATCCTCCCAGCGGATTTCTTTAAAGGCAGAGGTCATCATAATTCCCACCACCACCAGAGCGGGGGCTGTGGCTGCTGAAGGAATCGCGCTTATAAAAGATGCAAGGAAGGCGCTGAGGGCAAAGCAGAGAGAAACCACTACGCTGGTCAGCCCGGTACGGCCGCCGGCCTCAATGCCTGCGGCGCTCTCCACAAAGGTCGTGGTATTGGAGGTGCCGAAGACAGCGCCGACGGAGGTGGCGATGGCGTCCGCGAACAGAGCCTTATCCATTTTTGACTTAAAACCGGAGCTGGAAGCCATGGCTTTTTCATCTTCCGCGCTGAAGATGCCGCTGCGGCGGCCTGTACCGATGAATCCGCCGATGGTGTCAAAGGTGTCGGAGATGCTTAAGGAGAAAATCGTAATCAGCACCAGAGGAAGCTTTGTCATATCCTGGAAAAGCGAGGGCAGTCCCTGGGAAGTAAAAATAACGCCAAAGGTAGTGGGAAGCGCCGCGCATGCCTGGGAGAAGCTGACGGAGTCACCGGAAGAAGTGACGCCCATGGGAATGCCAAGGAGGGATGTGACCACAATGCCGATCAGGATTGCGCCCTTTACATTGCAGACCAGAAGCACGATGGTCAGCGTCAGTCCCACCAAAAACAGCCAGAGAGAGGGCTGGTTTAAAGTGGCCATAGCCGGGACGCCGGAGTCAAAACCAATGAAGCCTGCATTCAGAAGCCCGATATATGCCACAAAAACGCCAATGCCGCCGCCGATGGCATTCTGCAGGCTGACCGGGATGGAACGGATGATAAATTTCCGAAGCTTTGTCACGGTAATGAGGATGTTAATGATTCCGCACAGAAATACCATAGACAGCGCCTGCTGCCAGGTAAAGCCCAGGGCGAAACAGACCGTGTAAACGAAAAAAGCATTCAGTCCCATGCCGGGAGCCTGGGCGTATGGTACATTGGCGAACAGCCCCATTACCAGGGTGCCGATAATGGAAGCGATGATAGTAGCCAGGAACACGGCGCCCCACTCCATTCCGGCCTGACTTAGGACATTTGGATTTACAACGATAATATAGGCCATAGTAAAGAAGGTGGTTATACCGGCCACAGTTTCGGTTAATGCTGTGGTGCCATTTTCTTTCAGTTTAAAAAACTTTTCCATAGGTTCCCCTTTCAATGTACATGAAATTGCACATACCAGACAACAGAAACCGTGACTGGACATGCGCCTTATTTATTATAAAGAAAATTTTTTCATTTTCAAAGAGAAAAAAGAAATTTTCCCTGCCGGAGGTCAGATCAATAAAAATCCTGAGACTGCCGCTGACAGAGTACGGAGCAAAGACAGAGGTGGTATTTATATGGTACACCTGAAACTGTATTTTATATTTAGAAAATACAGAAAAGGAGCGGTGAACCATGAAAGGATATAATACAGAAGACGGTTATATGGGATATGTTGACGGGGAGTACCAGCTCTTTGCCAGCGAAGCGGATTACGTAGAATGGATGGAAGATTAGGAGGGGAATCTATGAGGGGAATATTTGACGGCCAGAGGAATGTTTTAAAAACTGCTTTTGGGTTTGTACTATTAAATGAGACAGAGAAATGGAAGGATTCGGGCAAAACAGACTTTGAACGTTCCGGACTGGACGCGGAGGCTCTGGGATTTATGAAAGCCGGGGAACGGAGACAGGTATTGGAAGCAGCGGGATTAAATCCGGATGAGTATGATTTCTGAGAGAGAACGCGAAAAAAAGGAACAAGGTGTACAATATTTTTCACATCTGTGCTATACTGGTTAAATGATGCCGGAGGGATTGCAGGATCAGACAATCCCTCCGGCGGCAGGTTTGTTTTAAGATGAGAGGAAGAAGGACGTGCCCAAGGGAACGAATCAGAAGTTTAAGCTGTACCGCCTTGCCCAGATCATGCTGGAAAGGACGGACGATGACCATTATATTACCATGCCGGAGATTCTCACCGCATTAGAAGAGTATGAGATTACGGCGGACCGGAAAAGCATATATAATGACCTTCGGGATCTGGAGGTATTAGGGATTGAGGTAGAAGGAGAGCCGGTGGGAGGACGGTATCATTACCATGTAGTAAACCGGCCTTTTGAACTGCCGGAATTAAAGCTTCTGGTAGATGCCATTCAGTCTTCCAAATTCATTACAGAGCGGAAAACAAACGCCCTGATCAAAAAGCTGGAGAAGCTGGTCAGCCGATACGAGGGAATGAAGCTGCAGCGTCAGGTATACGTATCAGGAAGGATCAAGACCATGAACGAGAGCATTTACTATACAGTGGATGCCATTCATAATGCCATATCTGAAAACAGAAAAATCCGGTTCCAGTATTTCCAGTGGAACGTAAAGAAAGAGATGGAGCTGCGCCATGACGGAGCTTATTATCATATCAGTCCCTGGGGACTTTCCTGGGACAATGAAAATTATTATCTGGTAGGATATGACTCCGCGGCAGGAAAGATTAAGCATTACCGTGTGGACAAGATGCTGCATATTCAGATGTCCGATGAAAAACGGGAAGGAAGAGAGTTTTTTAAAAAACTGGATATGGCGGATTACTCCAAAAAGAGTTTCGGAATGTTTGGAGGAAAGGAAGAAAAAGTAAAGCTTCTGGTTGAAAACAGGCTGGCAGGCGTAATTATAGATCGGTTTGGGAAGGACGTGATGTTGATCCCGGCAGATGAAAATCATTTTACGGTCCATGTGGATGTAAGGGTCAGCAGCCAGTTTCTGGGATGGATTATTTCTCTGGGGGAAGGAGTTAAGATTCTTGGCCCGGATGAGGTTCTGAATTTCTTAAAAGAGGAAATTAACCGGCTGGTGCACCAGTATCAATGAGGCAGCCTATGCTGCCTGCTTCGTCCAAAGGGGGAAGCAAAAAGAATTACACAGAAATGAAAGGAAAAACAACATGGATATTTTCAGAGCTGTCTACAACCTCCTGTGGGGGGACATCATTCGTATACCCCTGCCGGGAGGAAGTACCCTGGGGCTTTCTTTATTGGTTCTTATTCTGATTCCGACGGGGCTCTATTTTACAATAAGGACGCGTTTTCTGCCTTTCCGGTTATTTCCGGAAATGATCCGGGTGACTCTGGAGAACAACAAAAAGGGCAGCAGCGAAGGGATTTCCGGTATCCAGGCCCTGATTATTTCTACTGCCTGCCGTGTAGGCATGGGAAATCTGGTGGGCGTGGTGGCAGCCATCTCAGCGGGAGGCGCGGGAGCCGTTTTCTGGATGTGGGTGATCGCGCTGCTGGGATCCTCTACGGCATTTATTGAGGCTACCCTGGCGCAGCTGTATAAGGAAAAAGATCCTCTGTATGGTGGATACAGAGGCGGCCCGGCATATTATCTCCATCGTCTGTTTATCCCCAAAGGCAGCAGGAGGAAAAAATCCGTAGTGGCGTCACTGTTTGCGCTGTCCGGATTGATCTGCTGGTGTGGAATCAGCCAGGTAACCGGAAATTCCATTTCTTCTTCTTTTGAAAACGCCTTTCATATTCCGCCCCTGTATTCTACCATTGTTCTTGTGGCCGTGGCCGCGGTGATCGTTTTGAGAAAAAATGCCACGGTGAAGGTGCTGGATATCATCGTGCCCATTATGGCTGCCTGCTATTTCTTTATTACAATTTTTATTATTGTAAAGAACGCGGGCCAGCTTCCGGAAGTATTTCAGCGTATTTTTTCAGAGGCGTTCGGTCTGCGGCAGGTTGTAGGCGGAGGTCTCGGCGCGGTTATTATGAACGGGGCTAAAAGAGGACTTTTTTCCAATGAGGCAGGATCCGGCTCCGCGCCCTGCGCGGCAGCGGCGGCAGATATCAGTCATCCTGCCAAGGAAGGGCTGCTGCAGGCCCTGGGGGTATTTATCGACACAATTGTGATCTGTACCTGTTCGGCAATGATTATGCTTCTGGCGCCCCAGGAGATGACCAGCGGGCTGGAAGGGATGGATCTGCTGCAGACAGCCATGCGGCACCACCTGGGAGAATTTGGAGTGATTTTCATTGCCGTGATCCTTTGGCTTTTCAGCTTTTCCACCTTTTTGGGAATCCTTTTTTACGCCAGATCCAATGTGGCGTATCTCTTCGGAGACAACTGGATTTCCCAGACCCTTTATAAAATCCTGGCTCTGATCATGCTGTTTATAGGAGGGCTGGCCGCTTATCAGTTTGTTTGGGATCTGGGAGACGTGGGAGTGGGCCTTATGACGATCTTTAATATGATCGCTCTGTTTCCGCTGGCGCCAAAAGCTCTGGCATCTCTGAGAGATTATGAAAACAGAGAAATGAAAAAGAATAAATAAAAAGAGCCGGGAAAATATCCCCGGATCAGGCATACCGGTTTGAGAAGGCAAAGGAGTGATGTAGATGGCTTCCGGGAAGACAGAGGAACTGTACAGGCTTTTGCTGAGCAAGGGATATCCGCAGAAGTTCTGCGCGGAGATCGCGTATAAGAACATGAACACAGATTACACAGCCGCCCGGCTGTTAGGCTATCTGCGCCGGATGCCGGATGCCGGCATCGAAGAGCTGATAGATGAGATGCTGGCGATTTTAGAGGACAGACAGCGGTTTGTCCGGAAAAAACAGGCGGAACATGCCCAGTCGGCGATTAATGAGATGTATGAGAAGGGGATGACAGGCTAAGCGCTGCCCTTTTGGCTTTAAGGAGAAAATTATGCAGGATGAAAAATTACAGGGAAATGAAAAAATAGAGGCTGCCATTGCGGCTCTTCAGAAAGAGCCTACCCAGGAAATGCTGGCCCATGTTCTGACAGTAATCCGCCGCCGGATGAAGGAGGAGGGAGAGCTGATTGTGGCTGTGGAGCCTTTTTCCGGAGATTCCCGGCTGAAGCTGCAGGCGATTCAGACTGGCGACGGCAGCAGCTGGTGGGCCGTGTTTACCAGTTTTGAAGAAGAGATGAAGGGAGCTGAAAAAGTGATGTCCACTTTTATGGGGAGCATCCGTCAGCTTTTTGAAGGGGCCCTGAAAGCAGAGGGGATAAAGGGAATCATACTGAATCCCTGGAACCGGACGCTTATGATGGACAAAACCATGATCCGAATTGTTCTGGGGGATTATTAACTATGGAACAGAAGGAGCAGCAGTGGGAGAAGCTGCTGAAGATCAAGACCGCCGGCCGGGATGATTCCCGCTCAGACGCGTACCGCTATCCGTATGAGCCTACACCTTACTGCGTTCTGGAACGTCTGGGGAACAGCGGATGGATGGGAAAGAAGAATGTGGTTCTGGACTACGGCACCGGCAAAGGAAGAGTATGCTTCTTCCTGGCTTATCAGACCAGGTGCAGAGCGGTTGGCATTGAATATGACGAAAGAATCTTCTTGGCAGCAGAGGAAAACCGGCGCCATGGCGTCTCGGGTCCAAGGACTTCTTTTGTAAAGGCTCGTGCCGAAGAGTATGCGGTGCCGGAGGAAGTGGACTGCTGCTATTTTTTCAATCCTTTTTCTGTGGAAATTCTGCAGAAGGTACTGACAGAGATTTACAGTTCCTTCTATGAGAATCCCAGAGAAATCCTGCTGTTTTTTTATTATCCTTCAGATGAGTATGTGAGCTGTCTCATGACCCAGGAGCAGCTGCTGTTTGCGGATGAGATTGACTGCCAGGATTTATTTGAAGGGAAGGATCCCAGAGAAAAGATACTGATTTTCGAAGTTGTATAGGGGATGAGAGGAAGCTGGTTTTCAGGAGGAAGGGAGGTGTCGGCGGTGCTGCGGCAGATCCGGTATTTTCAGGCTGTTGTGCGTAATAACAGTTTTTCAGAGGCCGCTGCGGAATGTCATATTTCTCAGTCTGCCATTTCTCAGCAGATCAAGGCATTGGAAAACGAGCTGGGATTTCCGCTCCTGGAGAGAAAAAACAGGAAATTTGTTTTGACGCCTGCAGGAGAACATTTTTATAAAAAGAGTTTAATTCTGATGGCGGATTATGAACAGATCTGCAGTGAGGCGGCTAAAATAGCCCGGGGTGACGAAGTCATCCTGAAGTTCGGCTATCTCAGGGGCTACAATAGCCGGGAGGTTCATCTGGCACTGGAAGAGTTCGCGGCAAAATATCCCCGCGTATCCTTTCAGGTACTGTATGGAAACCATGAGGAATTGTTTAACCTGCTTAGAAACGGCGGCGCGGATCTGGTGCTGAACGACCAGAGAAGAGCTTTTTCGGATGAGTACGTCAATCTGATTCTGGCTGCCAGCTGCATGTATGTTGAAATATCGGCCAGAAACGCTATCGCGGCGCTGCCTTCTGTCACCACGGAGGAATTAAAGAACATCCCCTGTATATTGGTTGCGTCCAGAGAACAGAGGGAGATTGAACAGGAGTATTATCAGACGGTGATCGGATTTCAGGGAAATTTTCTTTATGCGGAAAATCTGGAGGAAGCCCGTCTGCTTGTGATCAGCGGTCAGGGATTTATGCCTGTTCCGGGAAGCAGCCAGGCTGTGAACTTCGGAACTTCCATCTGCCGGATTCCCCTTTGCCGGGGAGAAGAACAGATCACCCGGAATTACGGTCTGTTTTGGAAGAAGGACAATTCCGGCTACTATATTGAAGAATTCGCGGATATTCTAAAAAGCAAGTTTGAAGAAGAATGATAGAGGAGGCTGCTCTCACAGGCTGGGGGCAGCCTTTCCATATTAGAAAAACTTATTTGAAGGCTTCGTAAGTTAAATTGATTGGTTCTTCCTATGATTCTATAATAGAGGGGTACTTTTTAAAGCCGATATCCAGATATTAGAAAAGGAGGATTTGGAATGAAGATTCTGGTGATCAGCTCCAGTCCGCGTAAAGGAGGAAATTCTGAAACTCTGTGCTGTCAGTTCGCAACGGGAGCCAGGGAGAGTGGCCATGATGTGGAAATGATCAGCCTGCGGGATAGGAACATCAGTCCCTGCAAAGCCTGCTACGGGTGTATGAAGGACCATGTATGCGCCATAAAGGATGATATGGCCGGGATTTTTTCAAAATTGACGGCGGCGGATGTGATTGTACTGTCTTCCCCGGTCTATTTTTACTCGCTGTCCGCGCAGATGAAAGCTGTCATTGACCGCTGCCTGGTAAATCACAAGGCCATTCGGGGTAAACAGTTTTATTATATTATTACTGCCGCAGATCCCCAGCGGGAGGCTGCAGAGGGTGTGCTTACGGCTTTTCGGGGATTCCTGCGCTGCCTGCCGGATGCCAGAGAAGCAGGAAGATATACGGCCGTTTTTCCAGAGCCAGCTTGAGGCCTGCGGCGTAGACTATTTTGATTTTTATCTTATGCACGCCCAGGGGGCGGACAAATTCGCTTATTTTAAGAAAGCCCGGGCCTATGAAACAGCCCTGGAGCTGAAGGAGGAAGGGAAAATCCGCCATTTCGGCATTTCCTTCCACGATAAGGCGGAGGTTCTGGAGCAGATTTTGACAGAGTATCCCCAGATCGAAGTGGTTCAGATTCAGTTCAACTATCTGGATTACAATGACCCGGCTGTGGAAAGCCGGAAATGCTATGAGGTCTGCCGCAAATTTGGGAAGCCGGTTATTGTCATGGAGCCGGTAAAAGGGGGAAATCTTGTGAATCTTCCGGAGCAGGCCCGTCAGATCCTGGATCGTCTGAAGGGCGGTTCTCCGGCCAGCTATGCTCTTCGCTTTGCCGCCGGATTTGAAGGGATCCTGATGGTACTGTCCGGCATGAGCAGCATGGAGCAGATGGAAGACAACATCGGCTGTATGAAAGATTTCAAACCCCTGGACGAAAAGGAGAGGGAGGCCATTGAACAGGTGAGGGATATTTTCCATTCCATGAATCTGATTTCCTGTACCGCCTGCCGCTACTGTGTCGCCGGCTGTCCGAAGAAAATTTCGATTCCCGACCTGTTTGCGGTGATGAACACAAAACAGATCCATCATGACTGGAACGCCGACTATTATTACAATGTGGTACATACCGGGGAGGGAAAGGGAAAAGCCTCCGACTGTATTCAGTGTGGAAAATGTGAAAAGGCCTGTCCGCAGCATCTGCCCATCCGGGAGCTGCTGAAAGATGTGGCGAAAGAATTTGAAAAGTAAAGAGGGAGTTAGATCGGCACATTTCTGGAGGCCTTTGACTGGAGGGCAAAAAGCTTCATCTATTCTGTTCCCATGAGGGAAGCGGCCTGAGCGAAACGGAGAGCAAAAGCGCCGGGAAAAGCACTTCGGCATCTTCGGACCAGAGGTGGAATAGATAAGAAAGAGAAAGAACGAAGGCGCTCTGTTTTGGCAGAGCGCTTTTGGTTTCCAGGGAATTTGCTTAAGCTTAAAGGCGATTATGATCTCCCCATTCGCACATGGCATCTAAAATAGGAATTAAAGATTTGCCCCGCTCGGTCAGACTATACTCTACTTTGGGCGGAATCTGAGGATATTCTTCTCGATGAACCAGCTGGTCGGCTTCCAGCTCTTTCAGGGTAGAACTTAAAGTCTTGTAAGAAATTTCACCGATATACTTTTTCATTTCATTAAATCGGACTACCCCAAACTCCATTAAAGTATATAAGATCGTCATTTTGTATTTTCCGTTAATCAATGACAGCGTGTAGCTGAATCCGGTTGAGCTGAGGCATTCGTTTGCTATACATCTTTCGCTCATTTTAAACTCTCCTTAAGGTAAGTATTTAACCTGACTGTAAGTATCGCACTTTCATGTGCGTACTTGTTTTTAGTTTCATTCTTGCTATGATTATAATATCAGTGCCTGGCAAAGTCAATTTTACAGGAAAAGGAGTTGGTATTTAATGAGCAAGAAAATTGTTGTAATTACCGGAAGTCCCAGAAAAAACGGCAACAGTTTTGCCATGACGGACGTTTTTATCAAAGCAGCGGAGGGAAAAGGTCACAGTGTTACAAGATTCGACGCGGCTAAAATGAATGTGGGCGGCTGCCGTGCCTGCGAAACCTGCTATAAGACAGGAAAAGCCTGTTCTTTTGATGATGACTTTAATCTGATTGCCCCTGCTGTATTGGAGGCAGATGTGGTCGTCTTTTCTATGCCGGTATACTGGTATTCAATTCCGGCGCAGATCAAGGCAGTGATTGACAAGCTGTATTCCTTCTGTGTGGCCGGAAAAGACATTGCGGGAAAGGAATGTATGCTGATCGCGTGCTGCGAGGAGGATGATATGTCGGTTCTGGACGGCGTGCGGATTCCCGTGGAGCGTTCCGCGGCGCTTATGAAATGGCATATGGCAGGAGAAGTTTTGATCCCAGGCGTCCTGAATGCGGGGGATATTGAGAAAACAGACGGCTGCCGGCAGGCGGCTGCTTTGGCAGAAAAAATTTGAAAGAAACGGAGATTAAGATGAGTAAAAAAATTGTGATACTGAATGGAAGCCCGCGAAAAAAAGGAAATACGTCCTTGCTTGCAAAGGCATTTATGGAAGGTGCGGAAAGCGCAGGAAATACTGTGACCGAGTTCTTCCTTGACAGTATGGAAATCCGCGGCTGTAAAGGCTGCTTTGGCGGACACAGCAGCCGGGAATGTCCATGTGTACAAAAGGATGATATGGCTCAGATTTATCCTGCAGTAAAGGAATGCGATGTGGTGGTGCTGGCAACTCCGCTCTACTACTGGAATATGAGCGGCCAGATCAGAACCGCTGTTGACCGTTTATTCGCGTTAGAGGAAGGTGATGGCAATCTTCTGAGAGGACATGATCGGGCCTCCGCTTTGCTGATGGCCGCAGAAGGCCAGGGATTTGAGGACGTACTTACCTATTATGACCATCTGATGGAGCATTTGCGCTGGAAAAACCTCGGTCACGTTCTTGCTGGCGGCAATATGAACGTGGGGGATATTGAAGGCAAGCCTGAAATCCAGCAGGCGTATGAGCTAGGAAAGTCCATTCAGTAAATAGTGGATTTTTTAAGCAATAAATCGGACGGCTTCGTCTGCTGCGGAAGTATCTTGAAAAGTCCCGGAAAAGCCAGTAAAATTAATGGTTTAACGAAGCACGAAGGTGCTTACTACACCATTTTGGAAAGCGCTTTGATGTGACGAAATTTTGAAACTTAAGGACCAGAAACAGGCAGAAAATCAATCGTAAAAAAATACGATTGATTTTCTGCGTATTTCTGCGTATAATATTAAGTAGTGAAAGTGGAAAGGAAGCACGGTGTATGCGTGAAACAAGAACAACAGAGTTTAAAGAAAAGATTACAAATACATTTTTAAAAACAGTAAGTGCCTTTGCGAATTACGATGGTGGAGAAATTTTTTTTGGCATTGATGACAACGGTAATGTCAAAGGACTGACGGATGTAAAACAAGCATGCCTGGATATTGAGAACAAAATTAATGACAGCATTACTCCGCAACCTGATTACACACTGGAATTGCAGAATAATGACAGAACGATAAAACTGACTGTAAAAAGCGGGCTTCAAAAGCCATATTTATATAAATCAAAAGCATATAAACGAAATGATACTGCAACAAT
>DVGK01000108.1 GCA_018712785.1 Candidatus Choladousia intestinavium
AAAGAGGACGTCAACCGAAAGCCTTTAATTGTAAAAGGGCCCCGGCAGGTGGGGAAAACCGAATCGATCCTGCATTTCGCGGCGGAAAATTACAAGAGCGTTATTTATATCAATTTTATTGAAGAACCAAAATACAAACTTATTACAGAAAACGGATACAAACCGGATGAGATGATCCGAAATATTTCGCGGATAGATCCGTCTAAGCATTTTGAGCCGGGAGAGACGCTGCTTTTTTTTGACGAACTTCAGGATTATCCGGAAATCGCTACGGCCTTGAAATTTTTTAAGATTGACGGCCGCTTTGATGTGATCTGCAGCGGTTCTTTGCTGGGTATCTCCTATAAGAGAATAGAGAGCAACAGTGTGGGCTATAAGACAGATTATAACATGCATTCTATGGATTTTGAGGAATTTTTGTGGGCAAAAGGCTATGACAATACTGCTGTCGAAGAAATGATGTGGCATATGGAGACGGGAAATTCTTTTCCGGAAGGAACTATGAGAACATATAGTGATCTGTTCCTGGATCATTGTATCCTCGGCGGCATGCCGGCAGTTGTTCGGGAATATATCCGGAATGGGACTTTTGAGGGAACGCTGGATATCCAGCGGCAGCTTCTGGAAGATTACAAAGAAGATATCCGTAAATATGCTGCCGGAATGGATCAGACAAGAATCTTAAATGTGTTTGAGCAGATTCCGATTCAGCTCGCCAAGGATAATAAGAAATTCCAGATTTCTAAAGTGGCAAGTGGCGCCCGGTTTAAAGATTACCGGGGGTGTATCGAGTGGCTGAGAGACGCTGGAATCATAAACATCTGCTACTGCCTGCTTTTTCCGGAATTGCCCCTTCGGGGAAATTATGATGACTCAAAGTATAAGATCTATTTTTTTGATACCGGGTTGTTTGTGGCTATGCTGGATGAGGAAGCGCAGGAAGATTTGCGGGCGAATAAAAACCTGGGCGTATATAAAGGAGCTTTGTATGAAAATATCGTGGGAGAGGCTTTAAAAAAGAGCGGGTATGACCTTTATTATTACAAAAGAGAGAACTCAACACTGGAAGAGGATTTTTTCGTGAGAACACAAAATTCGTTGATTCCGGTAGAGGTGAAGGTAAAGCGTGGAACCGCGAAATCCCTCCGGACACTGATTCAGAGCGCCCGCTATCCCGATATAGGATGCGGAATCAAGTTTACGGCGGGGAATATCGGCTATACTGACGGAATCTATACTTTTCCATACTTCTGTGCCTTCCTTTTAAAGGAGTATCTGAAAAAGGCGCCCCTTAAGAACGCTTCGGAGCAGGAACCGTAACCCCGGGGAGACGCAAGATACAGAGAAAACTTTACGGAAGAGAAAAAAGCTGGTATCATAGAGAAAACGTTATTTGATAAAGGAGCGAGAAAGATGGAAACAAATCTTACCAGGGATGAGGCGCTTGCGCTTCTGAAAGAATATAACAAGGAGCCCTTTCACATTCTTCACGGGCTCACCGTAGAAGGCGTGATGCGCTGGTACGCCAAAGAGCTGGGCTACGGCGGGGAGGAAGAGTACTGGGGCATCGCCGGGCTTCTTCACGATATTGATTTTGAATTATACCCCCAGGAGCACTGTCAGAAGGCTCCCGAGCTTCTTGAGAAGGCAGGGGCCAGCCCGGAACTGATTCACACTGTATGCAGCCATGGATACGGAATCTGTTCCCAGGTAAAGCCGGAGCATGAGATGGAGAAGGTACTGTTCGCGGCAGACGAGCTGACCGGGCTGATCGGGGCGGCGGCCAGGATGCGTCCCTCCAAAAGCGTGATGGATATGGAGGTATCCAGCCTGAAAAAGAAATTTAAGGACAAAAGATTCGCGGCCGGCTGCTCCAGGGATATTATCCGGAAGGGAGCGGAGGAGCTGGGCTGGTCTCTGGATGAATTGATGGAGAAAACCATTCTGGCTATGCGCTCCTGTGAGGAGCAGGTAAACAGGGCCATGGAGGCAGAGGCGAAGTAGAGTATGGGGCTTGGTCTGCTGTCCTTGGGATAAAAGGAGGGACGGATGAAGAAAAAAAGGAAAAACGGCCTGCCCTGGACGGGAATCCTGGGCGGCGCTGTGGCAGTGCTGCTTCTCTGCGCCGTGATTCTGGGCGGTACGGTTACGTATCTTGAAGGCCAGAGAGGGAACCAGGGCCAGGAGAAGAGAGAAGAGGAAGAGACCGGCACGCTGCAGGAGACGGAAGCCGGAGAGACAGATTCCGGGTCCGAAAGCGGAACCGAAGGGGAAAGCGGCGGGCAGTCAGAGTCTGATGCCGAAACCGGGCTGGAGAGCGGCGGGCAGTCAGAGTCCGATGCCGAAAGCGAGGCGGAGAGCGGCGGGCGGTCAGAAACCGATGCCGAAACCGAAAAGGAAAGCAGCGGGCAGTCAGAGTCCGATACTGAAACGGAAGCGGAGACAGAAACAGAGCCTCCGCTGGTGGTTGCCATAGATCCGGGGCATCAGGGAAGCTGGGTGGATATGAGCGACACAGAGCCGCTGGGGCCGGGCTCCTCCGAGATGAAGGCGAAAGCCAGCACCGGAACCCAGGGAAGTTACAGCGGGAAGGCGGAGTATGAGCTGAATCTGGAGGTTTCCCTTGCCCTGGAGACAGAGCTGAAGGAGCGGGGCTATGAGGTGATCCTGACCAGAAGAGATCATGATACTGCCATCAGCAACGCGGAGCGCGCCCAGATGGCCTATGAGGAAGGCGGGGACATTTACGTGAGGATCCACGCCAACGGTTCCGACGATCCAAGCGTCCAGGGAGCCCTGGCCATGGTTCCGTCGGCTGAAAATCCCTATGTAGGCGATCTGGCGGCAGATTCCTATGATCTGGCGGATTCCATCCTGAGCCATTACTGCCAGACGGCCGGGTTTGAAAATCTGGGTATTCAGTATTATGACAATATGACGGGAATCAACTGGAGCAGACTTCCGGTGATGATTCTGGAGATGGGCTTTATGACCAACGAATTCGATGATCTGAGAATGGCGGATGACTCTGTTCAGGAACAGATGGTACAGGGGATCGCCGACGGGATTGACGAATACTTTGAAGAGAAGGGGTTAAAGGAGCGTCAGGTCAGTCCTGAGGCGCTGGCCAGGACGGCCTCCTGCCTGGAGGAGATCAAAGAGAGCTATGTGGATCCGGGGGCGGAGGCAGGGGAGACCTGGGCGGTGAGCCTTCTGGATTTAGACACAGGGGCGGACGGAGATCTGAATGGGGATGAGCGCATGGAGGCGGCCAGCCTTGTGAAGGTCTTTATCATGGCCGCGGTGTACGACCGGGTCTGCTACCCTGCCACAGAGGAACGGTACGTTCCCTATGAAGAATCTTACGAGGGGGAGCTGCGGGATCAGATTACCCAGATGATTACCGTCAGCGACAACGCGGCGGCCAATACGATCCTAGAAAGGCTGGGACAGGGAGACGTCTCTGCCGGCATGGAGATCGTAAATCAGTTCTGCCGGGAAAACGGCTATGAGCAGACCAGCATAGGCCGGAGGTTTCTGGAAGAAAATCCCACAGGTGAAAATTATACCTCTGCCAATGACTGCAGGGAGCTCCTGGAGAGCATCTGTCGGGGAACCTGCGTGAACGCGGAGGCGTCCGTCAAGATGTATGAGTTCCTCCGGCAGCAGACCAGAACCGGGAAAATTCCCGCGGGGCTTCAGGGGACAGGCGCTCAGACCGCCAACAAGACCGGGGAGCTGGCCGGGGAGTACGGCTGCTATGTGGAGAGCGATATCGCCATCGTGGAAAGCGAGGATAAAAATTATATACTCTGCGTCCTCAGCAATGACCTTCAGGATGTGGGGGCTGCTCAGGGAGAGATCGCTGAGATTTCAGAGGCAGTGTACAGCAGCCTTTAGACTGAACACAGGTAGGGAAAGGATAACCAAAAAGGAGGGAACGTATGATTCGTTTAGAAAAAGACAGACTGGTTTTTCACTATGACGCGGAGGAGCTTTGGATTGAGCCCTGGGGACAGAACGCTCTTCGGATCCGGGCTACGAAGAACTGCAGTATGCCGGAGGAAAACTGGGCGCTGCAGGCGACTGCCCCGGCAGAATGCCAGATGCGCATGACGGAGCAGGGAGCGGAGATCATCAACGGAAAAATCCGGGCTTCCATTTCAAAGCTGGGGAAAATCATTTTTTACAATCAGAATGGAAAGGTGCTGCTGGAGGAATACTGGAGAAACAGAAATGACATCCTGGATCCCAAATGCAGCGCCATCGAGGTGGAGGCCCGGGAGTTTAAGCCCAATATCGGCGCCAATTACCACCTGACCATGCGCTTTGAATCCCAGGATAAGAAGGAAAAGCTTTACGGGATGGGGCAGTATCAGCAGCCCTATCTGGATCTGAAGGGAATGGATTTTGAGATGGCTCACAGAAATTCCCAGGCCAGCGTTCCTTTCCTCCTTTCTTCCAGAGGGTACGGGCTTCTCTGGAACAATCCGGCTGTGGGCCGCGCTGTACTGGGAAGCAATATCATAAGCTTTGAAGCTTTTTCCACCAAAGCCCTGGACTACTGGGTGACGGCGGGAGATACTCCCAGAGAGATCGAGGAGACCTACGCCTCTGTGACAGGCACAGTGCCCATGATGCCGGAGTACGGACTTGGCTTCTGGCAGTGCAAGCTGCGCTATCAGACCCAGGAGGAGCTTCTGGAAGTGGCCAGAGAGTACAAGAGAAGAAATCTGCCCCTGGATGTAATCGTCATCGACTTTTTCCACTGGCCGAATCAGGGAGAGTGGAAGTTTGACCCGGTGTACTGGCCGGATCCGGACGCCATGGTGAAGGAATTAAAGGAAATGGGTGTGGAGCTGATGGTGTCCATCTGGCCTACGGTGTCCAGAGAAAGTGAAAACTTCCAGGAGATGATGGAAAAGGGATATCTGGTCCGCACGGAGCGGGGCTTCCGCATGTGCATGTATTTTGAAGGTTCCACCATCCACTACGATGCCACCAATCCCGGTGCCAGACAGTACGTGTGGAGCAAGGCCAAGAAAAATTACTATGACAAGGGCATTAAGATCTTCTGGCTGGATGAGGCGGAGCCGGAATATACGGCTTATGACTTCGATAATTACCGGTATTACCTGGGAACCGATCTGGAAGTGGGCAACATATATCCCAGAGAGTATGCCCGCACCTTTTATGAAGGGATGGAGGATGAAGGCCAGGAGAACATCGTAAATCTTCTTCGCTGCGCTTGGGCCGGCAGCCAGAAGTACGGCGCGCTGGTATGGTCCGGCGATATCGCCTCTAGTTTTGCCAGCATGAGGAACCAGCTGGCGGCAGGCCTGAATATGGGAATCGCGGGAATCCCCTGGTGGACCACCGATATCGGCGGCTTCCACGGAGGCATTCCGGAGGATCCGGGCTTCCGGGAACTTTTCATCCGCTGGTTCCAGTGGGGTGCCTTCTGTCCTGTTATGCGTCTTCACGGAGACCGGGAGCCCAAGCAGCCCCAGCAGGGCACTACAGGAGGGGCCACCTGCCTTTCCGGAGCCCCCAACGAGGTGTGGAGCTACGGGGAGACGGTCTATGAAATCTGCGTCAAGTATCTGAACATCCGGGAGAAATTAAGAGATTACACCAGAGAGATCATGAAAGAGGCCCATGAAAAGGGCTCACCTGTCATGAGAACCCTGTTCTATGAATTCCCGGAGGACGAAACAGCCTGGGAGGTGGAAGACGAGTACCTGTACGGATATAAGTATCTGGTAGCGCCCATTCTGGAGGCCGGGGCCAGGACCCGCAGAGTCTATTTCCCGGGAGAGAATGTGACCTGGGAGGACTTTGAAACAGGCGAGACATTTAAGGGCGGCCAGTGGGCGGAAGTAAAGGTGACACTGGAAACTATGCCGGTTTATATTCGGAAATAATACAGTGAGTTATATGGAAAGCAGCGGAGATTCAGGGCCGCTGCTTTTTTAATTCATGACAATAGAAAGTTCGCGGAGCGTGCTTTCTATATGTTCGAGGGGTCTTGGATACTGGCATACGTTTTCAGCCCGGCTTCATCCAAAATATGGTAAGTGTTTTTTACTTTCTCAATGAAGCCCTTTTCTAGAAACAGATTGATCACTCTCAGAAGATGGCGGTAGCTTGTCCCGAAAGCATCGGCCAGAGCAGACAATTCAAGAGAAAACCAACCGTCCTTTTGGACAGAAAGAATGTACATGCCCAGCCGTTCTTTTACAGTACAGAGGACATTGACAGAGGCGATAGCGTCAAGCTGATACAGTTCCAGCGCCAGGCAGCGGCCTATTCTATACAGGAAGCCGGCATCATGCATTAATGTCTCTCTGCGCCCAGCTATGGGGAAATGAATGACAAGAGACTTTTTCATTGTCACAACCGAGGAAACCAGGGGCTGAAGGGTCATAAATTCGATTTCTCCTAAAATGCAGGGGTTTTCACGGATGTCCAGCACGTATTCTTTTCCGCTTGGCAGGGTACGAATAATCTTTATTTTTCCGTGGACAAAAAAGTATAGGGTTTCCAGAGAAGCACCCTGTTGGCAGATGGGTTCTCCCGACCTATATTCAGCAAGGAACAGGAAATCCTGGTATTGTTTTGGCAAAAAATCCTTCAAGGGATCTTCTGTCAAATATTGTTTTAAAAGATGATGTTCCTGTATGATTCGCATATTTCTCCTCTTGTTGTGACATTTGTCATAGATATGTTAAGTTTTTGTTATTATACTATTTTTGAAGCAAAATAACAATGAGGAAACAGACCGGCTAGAGGAAAGGAAGACATTTCAATAATGAAAAAGGTTTTGGTAAAAGCAGCGGTTTTATCTTTGTCACTGATATTGATTTCAGCATTTTCTGTTTCGACGGCACTGCCGGCTATGCTGGAGACTTTCAAAGAATATTCTCAGGAACAGGTAGAAATGCTGATTTCGGTTCCTTCTTTTTCTATTACAGCAACGCTTCTTGCTTCGCCATGGCTTTCTAAATATATAAAAGAGAGAAAAATGGTTTTAGGAGGACTGCTTCTGCTGTCTGTCAGCGGCATGGTACCGGTATTTTTTCAGCAGTATTCTTTGATACTGGGCACAAGGATTTTACTGGGGATCGGGATTGGAATGGTCAGTGCCAAGGCAGTCAGTATAATAAGCGAGCGATATCAGGGAGAGGAAAAAACGGTACTCTTGGGATACCGGGGAGCGGCAGAGGGATTAGGAAATGCAGTTATGACTCTGGCGGCCGGCCAGCTGTTGGCTGTGAGATGGAATTATGCGTTTCTGGTATATTCTCTAGGATTTCTGATTTTCTTTTTATATCTGGTATTCGTTCCGGAAAAGACAACTTGGAAGAACCGGGAGCATAAGAGCGCGGAAAAAAATTTTTCGATAAAAGGCTGCGCCGGAATTACGGGGTTTTATGCAGCGGCAGCTGGACTGCTCACGTGTGTGAACAGCGGATGTTCGCTGCGTATTCCGCTTCTGGTTCTGGAGCGGGGATTCGGGACAGAAACAGAGGCCAGCATTCTTTTAAGTTCGATGATGGTGGCCGGAATTTTTGCGGGAATTTGTTTTGGATGGATGGCACATATTTTCGGCGGCCGGCTGCCAGTGTTCAGCTTTCTTCTGACTGGAGCAGGTCTTGCTGTGATGGTTTTTTCCAGAAATCTGTTCCAGCTGGGAACAGGAGCTTTGCTTACAGGGTTTTTTTATACATTTTCTCTGACCTGTGTTTTTAACGGCCTTTCAGAAAGGCTGCCGGGTGAAACAGTTCACGGGGCAACTTCTGCAGTTTTGGCGTGCTGCAATCTGTGTGCGGCCTGCTCCCCCATAATTTTAAAAGGACTTCAGAGACTTGACAGCAAAACTGGCACACCGCTTCTGGTTTATGCCTGCGGCGCTGTGCTGATTGGGGGAATGATTCTGCTAAAAGAAAGATCCTGGAAGTCAGTCTGAAAAGCAGAGCCGACGAATGAATTTTGTCTTGACAAAACATACCAAAAGATGGATAATAATATCACATTTCATTTGAAAGTCTACAAGGGTTCACTTACAAATCCCATTTAGAAACAGAGAATAAAAGGCAGGCCTCCTCTTGGGTGCTTACCGCATCCAAACTGCCGGGAGCATTTCCGAAAAGGAGGGAGGCGCACTGAAGACAGGCCAAGTGATCGGAGGCAAGTATCAGCTTGTGAAAAAGCTGGGACAAGGAGGGGAGGGCAGTGTTTATCTGGCAAGGCATCTTGCCACAGGCGCTTACTGGGCAGTAAAGATACTTCCCAGAAGGGAAGGAGAATGGCAGATTTACGAGCTGCAGGTATCGAAGGGACTGCGCCATCCGGGAATCCTGCAGATTACCGATATTCTGGAAGAAGGAGAGTATTTCTGCCTGATTATGGAGTATATCCGGGGCGGCAGCCTGAAGGTGAGAAAGAATCTGTCGGCAGATGAATTCTTAAAAATTGCCTGGAGACTGTCCAGGATCCTGGTCTACCTTCACACAGGGGACAAACCCGTTCTGCATTTGGATCTGAAGCCCTCCAACATCCTCTTAAAGGAGGACGGATTCCCGGTACTCATTGACTTTGGGATTGCCATGAAAAAGAAAGGGGAACAGACCAAATCCCACCTGGGAACCAGAGGATATGCCGCGCCGGAGCAGTATGATCCTCTGGGAACGGCCGATGAGAGAACGGATATCTACGGGTTTGGAGCAGCCATGTATTTTGTGTTTTACGGAAAACGGTACGATCCGGCAGCGAGGCCTTCCGGTCCTGCAGGGAATCGAAAAGAAAAGCCCTGTATAAAAGCGGGCAGAAAATGGGAGAAAAAAATCCGGAAAATTCTCATGGAATGTCTGCGGGAAGAAAAAGAGGAGAGAATTCAGGACAGCAGAGAGCTTCAGCGGCTGTGGGAGAAGGTTCTGAGAAGCAGACAGCGGGCAGAAGGGCGCAGACAGCTTCTTTTTGCTGCCGGTGTTTTGGCAGGCGCCGCAGGACTGATTCTCTATTCTATTGGTGAATCTCTGCGGCAGCCTGAGAGGGATAATGCTCTGCGGCTTTTGGAGCAGGCAGAGTATCTGGGGCTTGAGCAGGCTGTTTCTAATTATCAGGAGGCGATTCGTGAGAATCCCTGGGAGGGAAAAGCATACTGCAGAATGCTGGAACGCATGACAGAGGACGGAAACTTTTCTCTGGAAGAAGAAGCGGATCTGAAAGAAGTAATTTACGGAACCTACGGCGCAGACGGAAAGACCGTTTTGGAGTATCTGAAGGAGAATGAAGAGGAGTACGGCAGCTTTGCCTATGAAGCGGGGATGGCTTACTGGTATGACTATGAGGGCTCCGGAGGACGGAGCGCCGGGGCGCGGTGGTTTGAAGAGGCGGAGAAATTTGGCGCAGAGCTGGACGAACCTCCAAAATGGCAGAACGCCGCAGCGGTCTATGCCAAAATTGGCAAGTATTACAGCAGGCTTCTTGACAGAGAGGAGCAGGAAACGGTTCTTCCTGTTTACTGGGAAGATTTATCCGGTTTATACGACTCGGAGAAAGGCCAAATGGAAGAAAGAGTACAGCGCCAGGTAGAGCATGAGCTTTTGGATTTCATGATCCTTTACTTTCATGTTTTTTCCGGTCAGGAAGAAAAGTACAGGGAGGCTGAGAAACTCATTGCGGAAATTACGAATGAAACACATCGGAGAGAGAAGGAGGGGGAAAACCCAGAAGAAGAGAAGATTTTACTTGAAAAAGCGGCAAAGGCGGAAGAAGCAGTAGAGAGAATCAGGAAAACGCAGGACACAGACTAAGAAAATGGGGGAAAATATGAGAAGAAAGAAAATAGGCGAGTGGGGAATTTTTATTTTTTTAGCCGGCATATGCGCTTTTATGACAGGGCTGGCTTCCCAGGGGGCATTTGAGGCAAGCGTGGAAATGCAGGGGGCAGGAGTCCTGGAAAGCGCAAGTTCTGCGGGGGCGGAGACTGAAATCGGGATGGAGACCGAAACCGAGACGGAGACCAAAACGGAAACTGGGACCGAAACAGAGGCAGGGACGGAGGCTGAAACCAGGACAGAGACCGAAACCGAGACTGGGACAACAACCGAGACTGAAGCGGAGACTGGGACGGAGACTGAAACCAGGGCCGGGACAGCAACCGAGACCGGGACCGAAACAGAGGCCGGAACGGAGAATGAAATCGGGGTAGGGACAGCAACCGAGACCGGGACCGAAACAGAGGCCAGAACGGAGGCCGAAACCGGGACAGAGACCGAAACCGAGACTGGGATCGAAATAGAGGCCGGGATGGAGACAGAGACGGGAACAGAGACCGCAGCCGGAACAGAGACCGCGGCCGGGCAGGAGCCTGAAACCGAAATGGAGATCGGGGCTGAAAGCGAAACGGAAATCGGTCAGGAGACCGTACAAGGAGAGGACAGGGAAGGAAATGAGCAGAAGGAAACAGGAACAGAGAACTCTGCGGAATGCCAGACCGAAACAATAGCAGAGAGTACATCGGAGCCGGCAGAGGAAACTATGCCGGAGACTGCAGGAGGAGCGATGCCGGAGGAGGGAGTGGAAGCGGAAGAAGAGACAATTCCGGAGAACGGGACAGAACCGGAAACTGAACCGCCGGCGGAGAGTGAAAGGGAGACAGCAGGAGAGACAATGCCGGAGAGCGGGACGGCGGGGGCAGAAGAAGCGGCAGGAATCGAGCCGGAAACGACAGGCGAAGCATCGGTGGGAAGCGAGCCGGAAACGACGGGCGAAGCGTCGGCGGGAGGCGAGTCGGAAACATCAGGCGAAGCAGCGGAAGAGAGTGAGGCGGCTCTGGAGAGCGGAAGCGGCACAGAGGCAGAGAAAGGTACAGAGACAGAAAAAAGTACAGAAACAGAGAAAAGTACAGAGGATGCAAAGCAGACAGAGATGGGAACGGAGGCGAACCGGAAGAAACCAAAGGAAACGACGGAAGAATCGGAAAAGCAGGAAGCAAAGATTCCCTCCGCAGGCAGGGATTACCAGCTTCTGGGAGAGCCGGATGCCTGGTACCGGGATCAGAATGGGAAAACCTGGGTGCGCCAGGGCAGCAGTCTTTATATAGAGCCGGTAGGGGAAGTATTCAATCATGGCGCGGCTGCGGAACAGATCTGGCAGGATGGAAGTCTCACCTTCCGTCTGCAGCAGCTGGGAAAGGAAGGAGAGGTTCTCAGAGAATCCGGCGAGAAGACAGAAAGATACTATGTTGATCCGGATGTTCCCGCCGCGCAGATAGAGGCAGATGGATATTACGATGGAGAAATTCTCTATGCCGCGGAAGACGCGGGAATTTCCTTTGCCGCGCCGCCGGACGGTCAAAGCGGTCTGGCAGAGGTGGCATACCGAATCCTGCCATGTACGCTGGAAGGAGGAAAAGTAAGCTATGTGGAGAGTCAGGACTGGATTCCCTGCGGCCGCCAGGAGGAGCTTTGGCTGCCCCAGGAGGGATATTACTGCGTCTTTGTCAGAACCCGGGACCGGGTAGGCAATCTGGCTTTTGCCCAAAGCAGCGTGATCTGTGTGGACCGGACGCCGCCGGTTCTGGAAATCAGCGGGGTCAGTGATCAGACGGCAAATTCAGGAGAAGTCACAGTCTCCCTTTTGTGTCGGGATTCTGCCTACAGGATGGGAAGCCTTCAGGTTACATTGCGGGGGAAAAATAACGGGAAAATCATACAGGTAAAAGAAAGCGGGGAGGATGAGAAGGGAGCCCGGCTTGTCTATGGCGGCATTCCCATAGCAAGAGAGTACGATGACATTTACGAGCTGACTGCCAGCGCGCAGGATCTGGCGGGAAATCAGATCCGGGAAACCATCACTTTTTCGGTAAACCGCCACGGCTCTGTCTATGACCTGTCTGAAGCCACCAGGCAGGCCCTGAAAGAATATTACCTTCAGAATCCGGTAGATGTTGTCTTCTGTGAGACGAATGTGGATTATGTGGGGAATGTGGAGATTTTCTGCCGTCACGACGGGGAGATGCGGATTTTAAAAGAAAATACGGATTATTTTGTCCTGTCCCGGGGAAGCGATGATTCCTGGAAACAGTATGAGTACCAGATTCTGGCAGATCAGTTTCAGGAGGAAGGAGTCTATGAGCTCCTGATGACTACTTCGGATGCCGCCAACCATGTCAGCGATACGGGCATTCAGGAGAAAAGAGTCACCTTTGTGGTGGATCGAACCCCGCCCTCCTGCGTGATTGCAGGCATAGAGCAGGAGGAAATCTGCCGGGAAGAAAAGAAGCGGGTTCGGCTTTTAATTTCGGATAATACCAGGCTTCATAAAATGAAGATCTTCCATAACAGCCGCGTGATTCAGGAGCTGGGGGAGGAGGAGCTGCTTCAGACAGGGGGATTTGTGGAACTGGAATTTGAACCGGAAGCAGACTGGCAGACGCTTCAGGTCTTCCTGGAGGACGCGGCCGGAAATCAGTTCTGGACAGAAGAGAGGGCCTTTTTTCTTCAGAAAGACGGGGCGGAAGAGATTCCTGTCTATGAAAAGTCAATGAAAAGCGTTGGAAAACCGGCAGCTTCCGGTACAAGGACGCTGCAGAATCAGACACAGGCGGCCTATGGGGAAACCAGCGATAATCCGGAATGGAAAATTTTATTCCTTGCGGCAGGGGCAGGAGCCTTTATCTGGGCATTATGTCTGCAGGTCTTTTCCCATTTTACCAGTAGGAAAAGATAGACTTTTTTCGACATCTGTGATATGATGCCCCTTGAAGGGGTGAGGATAAATAATGAAAAAAAAGAGGAACATTATCAGAAAAAACAGCGGTTTTATAGTGGGCTGTGTAATAGCGGCAGGAGCTTCCGTATTTGCTGCGGATGTGGTGATGACAGATGTTCTGCCGGGCGTTCAGGTTTCCAGAGGAACCTCCGAGACAGAGGGCTTCACAGAGGGAACCCTGGAATCCGAAACCGAGACAGAGCGGACGTATGAGACGAATGCTTTTACCATTACGGCCAGCGGCAGTGTGATTAACGGTGTTGAGACAGAATCCGAAACCGAGTCTGAGACAGGAACCGATGGCGAGCAGCAGAATACCGCGGATGACGGTACCGGGAATGACGGAAACGGCACCGGGGACGGCAGCTACAGCGATGGAAGCGGCACCGGGGACGGCGGCACCGGAGACGGCGGCACCAGCGATGGAAGCAGTACCGGAGGCGACAGCACCAGCGACGGAAGCGGCAGCGGAGACGGCAGCACCAGCGGTGGAAGCAGTGCCGGAGGCGGCAGCATCAGTGATGGAAGCAGCACCGGGGACGGCAGCACCAGCGGTGGAAGCAGTGCCGGAGGCGGCAGCATCAGTGATGGAAGCGGTACCGGGGATGGCAGCACCAGCGATGGAAGCAGTGCCGGAGACGGAAGCGGCGGCAGTACCGGAGACGGCAGTTATGACCAGCCTATTGAGATCTATGACCCGGGCAATGGAGATTATACATACACGGATGGCAGCGGGTCCTCCGGAGACGGCAGTTCATCCGGAGACAGTTCTGCGTATACGCCGGACGATGTGATTATTCAGGGGATCAGCAGCCGCTATATCAGTGAAAGCGAACTGTACAATTATGATCTGGGACAGCTCAGACTGATTCGGAATGAGATTTTCGCCCTGAACGGACGAATTTTCCGCTCGCAGGACCTGGCAGACTATTTCAGCCAGAGATCCTGGTACGTGCCCACCTATGACCCGGATGAGTTTGATGCCAACATGTACTACTATCTGAATGACTATGAAGAAGCGAACCTGCAGGTGATTTTGAATTATGAGGCGGCGCTTGCGGCAGCGACATCAGAGAACTAAAGGAGGGGTAGGACATGACGGTTTTTAAACGGGTAATTATAAAAGTAATCATACTGCTGGTGGTAATAGGAGCGGCAGGAGGCGGGACATCCGCCTTCATAGCCAGCAGGCAGAGCACTCCGGAGTATACGATGGATCAGTACCTGGGATACCTGATCGAGAATGACTCTGAGAGAGCCTATGGCCTTCTGGATCAGTCGGAGGATGTGACTCTGACCCAGGAGCAGTACGTGGAGGCTCTGACAGCCAAGAGCTACAGTCTGTACTCTTCTTATACCATGACGGAGCAGGAAACCCGCAGAGATGAGAATGGAAATGAATACACGGATTATCAGGTGGAATTTGAAGACGCGGGCGGAACGGTGCAGGCGGAAGAAACCTTTACGGTGAAGAAGCAGAGTCAGCGGGTGCTGGGGCTGTTCGATCAGTGGAAAGTGATGCCTGACCACTGCTTTGTCCAGAATTTCCTGCTCACTGTACCGGCGGGCTCTCAGGTATACCTGAACGGGCAGGAAGCGGATTCGGGATGGCTTGTGACAGAAGACGCCCCCGCAGGGACGGATCAGTATCAGATTCCCCAGCTTACTCCGGGAAATATTTCTCTTGTGATACGCCACCCGGCTCTTGAGTCTGTAAACACGGCTCTGGACGCCACGGCGGGCAGCGCCGATTATACATCGGATCTGACGCTTCGGGAGTCCGCGAGAAGCGAGGGAATAGAGATCGGCGTGTCAGCCCTGAGAAGTCTTTACGCGGCGGCGGTCCAGGAGGACAGCCAGGCCCTTGACCAGGAGCTTTTCTCGGAATGCCAGGAGGCGGCAGCTGCTTTCGTGGAAAATCAGGGAGCCGGCTTCCATCAGGACGGGACAGAATTCAGAAGCATCGGCGTGTCAGACTTTGCGGCTCAGTACGGAGATCCTGTGATTTCCCAGGAGAGCGGAAGCCTGGAGGTGGAGATGACCTTTTCCTATCACTATATGCTGAGAGAGGACGTCACCACCACTTCGGAAGATCAGTATGCGGAAGACGGAACGCCTCTTACGGTTACAGAGACGAATGTAGATTCCGGAAATGCCACGGCGAACCTGACCTTGTCTTACACAGACGGGCAGTGGAAGATTACCTCTCTTGATATCCCGACGGTTCCTGTAACAGAAGACGGGGGAACTGCTGCCGGAACGGGGCAGTCGAATACAGACCAGAGTATGGCCACCGGGGAGACAGATGAGAATACCGGCACAGATGCACAAACCGGACAGGGAGAAACGGAAAGTGACAATCCGCAGACCGAGACAGGCACAGAGGAGACGGCAGAAACTGCGGAGACAACGTCACAGACAGAGGAGACCAGTTCTCCTGATGAAATTGAGATCTTATAAGACTTTTGGAGAAAGCAGGTTATTCCTGAGAGTAAAAACAGGAAGCGCCTGCTTCCTCTGTTTTACAGAAATCAGAAATCATTTTGAAAGGCGGCAGATCTATGGCAATTTGGAAGGTTTTTTCACCGGTGCTTCTGCATTTTGTGATTTCGGAGATTGTTGGGGTGCTGGCAGCCGGCAGACTGGACTCGGCCCTTGCCACTTTGCTGTCCTCCCTTGCGGTACTCCCCTTTGCGGCGCGGATGTACCGGGAGGACAGAAGGGAAAGCGGCGCCCTGCCAGGAAAGAAAATAAGGATGGCAGATGTTTTCCAGGGAATGCTCTGCCTTTTTGGCGGCGCGGGAGCCAATCTGATCTGGAGCGGAATTCTCTTGGCGCTTCGGATTCAGGAGTTTTTTTCTAATGCGGCCCAGGAGGCTCTGTTTGCCAGCAGCCTTCCTGTTCAGATCTTCTCACTGGTATTCATGGCCCCCCTGACAGAGGAGCTGATTTTCAGAGGGCTGGTCTACAGAAGGATGCGGGAAATCCTTCCGGCCGGAGTGTCCGTACTTCTGGCGGCTCTGATTTTTTCCCTTTACCATGGGAACGTGATTCAGGCGGTTTTTGCTTTCCCCATGGCCCTGATTCTTGGACTCCTTATGGAGAAAAAGCGAAGCCTTGTTTTTCCTGTATTGTTCCACGCAGGGGCAAATCTGGCGGCGGTTCTGCCGGGCTTTTTCTGACATCTGTCCCATACAGAAATTCATAAAGTTCTGTCTGGCAGATGGGATTTTTCCTCCTGATCAAAGCTTTCTTACGATCAGGGGGATATTTTTATGGGTGTAAAGCGTAAAATTCAAAGGAGAATTGTTTTTGAAACGGAGATATGACAAGAAAAAATGGAAAATTGATAAGTAAATAATGGTTAAAATACATAAAATAACAGATTATCTGACAATTTTGGAAAAAGTTTTTATTTACAGATGGAGAAAATGGGTGTATAGTGTATAACAACTCAAAACTCAATACAGGAGGAATGCTGAATGAATGCAAAAAAAGGTTCAGTATCTGTCTGTAGTGAACCCGGACTGTACCGGCCTCAGTTTGAACATGACAACTGCGGAATCGGCGCGGTGGTGAATATAAAGGGAATCAAGACACATCAGACAGTGGAAGACGCGCTTAGCATAGTAGAAAATCTAGAACACAGAGCTGGCAAAGATGCCGAGGGAAAGACAGGAGACGGAGTTGGAATCATGCTTCAGATTTCACATAACTTCTTCTCAAAGATCTGTCGAGACCTTGGCATCTTTTTACGTGAAGAGAGAGATTACGGAATCGGTATGTTTTTCTTCCCGCAGGATGTACTGAAAAGAAGCCAGGCTAAGAAAATGTTTGAAAATATCGTAAAGCGGGAAGGCCTTACCTTCCTTGGATGGAGACAGGTGCCTACGGCTCCCCAGGTTCTGGGACATAAGGCTCTTGAAAAGATGCCCTGTATTGAACAGGCCTTTGTGGAGAGGCCAAAGGATGTGCAGAAGGGGCTGGAATTTGACCGGCGGCTCTATGTAGTCCGCAGAAGCTTTGAGCAGTCCAACGATACTACCTATGTAGTGTCCCTCTCCAGCAGGACCATTATTTACAAGGGAATGTTCCTGGTGGGACAGCTTCGGACCTTCTTCACGGACCTTCAGAGTCCGGACTATGAATCGGCCATCGCCATTGTCCACTCCAGATTCAGCACCAACACAAATCCCAGCTGGGAGAGAGCGCATCCCTATCGTTTTATTGTGCACAACGGTGAGATCAATACTATTCGGGGCAATGTGGATAAAATGCTGGCCAGGGAAGAGACCATGTATTCTACCGTGCTGGAGGGAGATCTGCACAAAGTGCTTCCGGTAATCAATGAATCCGGTTCGGATTCCGCTATGCTGGACAACGCCCTGGAGTTCCTGGTAATGAACGGCATGGAACTGCCCCTGGCAGTGATGATCACCATTCCGGAGCCATGGGCCAACAATCAGGTTATGACCCAGCAGAAAAAAGATTTTTATCAGTATTATGCTACCATGATGGAACCCTGGGACGGCCCGGCTTCCATTCTGTTTTCCGATGGAGATGTCATGGGCGCTGTGCTGGACCGCAACGGCCTGCGGCCTTCCCGCTACTACGTAACAGAGGACGGCTACGTAATACTTTCCTCCGAGGTAGGCGTATTGAACATCGACCCGGCCAGGATTGTCCTGAAAGAACGCCTCCACCCGGGGAAAATGCTTCTGGTAGATACGGTAAAAGGAAGAATCCTGGATGACGAGGAGCTGAAATCCTCCTACGCCTCCAGGCAGCCTTACGGGGAGTGGCTGGACCGGTATCTTGTGAAGCTGGCGGATCTGAAGATCCCCAACAAGCGTGTGGAGACCTACACGGACGAGCAGCGGATGCGGCTTATGAAGGCCTTCGGCTACAGCTATGAGGACTACAGAACCTCGATCCTCAATATGGCCACTACCGGCAGTGAGGGGATCAGCGCCATGGGAGTGGACACGCCTCTGGCCGTTCTCTCCACCAGGCACCAGCCGCTGTTCAACTACTTTAAACAGCTTTTTGCCCAGGTGACGAACCCGCCCATTGACGCCATCCGCGAGAAGGTAGTTACCTCCACCACGGTATACGTGGGGGATGACGGGAATCTGCTGCAGGAAGAGCCGGAAAACTGCCAGGTTCTGAAGATTGAGAATCCGATTCTGACGAATACGGATATGCTGAAAATTAAAAACATGAAGGTGAAGGGCTTTAAGGTAGCTGAGATTCCCATTACCTATTATAAAAATACGAGTCTGGAGAAGGCCATTGATCATCTGCATCTGGAGGTGGAGAGAGCTTACCGGGACGGCGCCAACATTCTGGTGCTGACGGATAAGGGCGTAGATGAATTCCGTATGCCCATTCCCTCTCTGCTGGCGATTTCCGCGGTCAACCAGCACCTGGTAAAGACAAAGAGAAGAACCTCTCTCGCCATTATCATGGAGACGGGAGAGCCCAGGGAAGTGCATCATTTCGCCACTCTTTTGGGCTACGGCGCCAGCGCTATCAACCCGTACCTGGCTCTGGACACCATCCATCAGCTGATTGACACCCATATGCTGGATAAAGATTATTACGCGGCAGTCAGTGATTACAACCAGGCAGTGATCAACGGAATTGTGAAGATTGCCTCCAAGATGGGGATCTCCACCATCCAGTCCTACCAGGGCTCTCAGATTTTTGAGGCCATCGGAATCAGCAAAGAGGTGATTGAAAAATACTTTACTAATACAGTCAGCCGGATCGGCGGCATCACCATGAAGGATATTGAGGAGGATGTGGAGACCCGCCATACGAAAGCCTTCGATCCCCTGGGGCTTACGGAGGATCTGACGCTGGACAGCATGGGCTGGCATAAGGAGCGAAGCGCCGGGGAAAAGCATCGGTACAATCCTCAGACCATTCACCTGCTCCAAGAATCCACCAGGACCGGAAACTACCAGCTCTTTAAGGAGTATACAGAACTGGTGAACCAGGAAAGCTCCGGCTACATCCGCAGCATTATGGACTTTAAGTTCCCGGAACAGGGAGTGCCCCTGGATGAGGTGGAGAGTGTGGACAGCATTGTCCGCCGGTTCAAGACGGGAGCCATGTCCTACGGATCCATTTCCCAGGAGGCTCATGAGACTCTGGCCATTGCCATGAACATGCTTCACAGCAAGTCCAACACAGGCGAGGGAGGCGAGAGCCTGGAGCGTCTGGAGGGAGGTCCCGATGGAAACATCCGCTGCTCTGCCATCAAGCAGGTGGCTTCCGGGCGGTTCGGCGTGACCTCAAGATACCTGGTAAACGCCAGAGAGATTCAGATAAAGATGGCCCAGGGCGCAAAGCCGGGAGAGGGCGGCCATCTTCCCGGCAAAAAGGTTTATCCCTGGATCGCCAAGACGAGACATTCCACGCCGGGAGTCAGCCTGATCTCCCCGCCGCCCCATCACGATATTTACTCTATCGAAGATCTGGCGCAGCTGATCTACGATCTGAAGAACGCCAACCGCAGGGCGGATATTTCCGTGAAGCTGGTATCTGAGGCAGGAGTAGGTACGGTGGCGGCCGGTGTCGCCAAGGCGGGAGCCCAGGTGATTTTGATTTCAGGCTATGACGGAGGAACCGGCGCCGCTCCCAAGAGCTCCATTCACAACGCGGGCCTGCCCTGGGAGCTGGGACTGGCGGAGACCCATCAGACCCTGATTATGAACGGTCTCAGAAATAAAGTGCGCATCGAGACAGACGGAAAGCTTATGAGCGGAAGGGATGTAGCCATCGCGGCGCTTCTGGGAGCGGAGGAGTTCGGCTTTGCCACAGGCCCTCTGGTAACTATGGGATGCGTTATGATGAGAGTCTGCAACCTGGATACCTGTCCTGTAGGAGTGGCTACACAGAACCCGGAGCTGCGCAAGAGATTCCGGGGAAAACCGGAGTATGTGGTGAACTTTATGCGGTTCATCGCCCAGGAGCTTCGGGAATACATGGCGAAGCTCGGCTTCCGCACACTGGATGAGATGGTAGGAAGAACCGACTGCCTGAAGAAGAAGGATGTATGCGAGAATGAGAGAGGAAAGGAGATCGACCTTTCCAATATCCTGAACAATCCTTACGCGGCCAAGGGGGCGAAAGTAACCTTTGATCCGTCTCAGGTGTATGATTTCCATTTGGAAAGGACTGTGGATGAGAGAATTCTTCTTCAGAAGCTGGGGCCCGCCCTGGAGAGCGGACAGAAGCGGAGCATCGAGGTGGATGTCACGAATACAGACAGAACGCTGGGAACCATTTTCGGTTCGGAGATTACCAGAAGATATCCGGAAGGACTGGAGGACGACACCTATACGGTAAAATGCCACGGAGCGGGCGGCCAGAGCTTCGGCGCCTTTATCCCCAAGGGACTGACCCTGGAGCTGGTAGGAGACAGCAACGACTACTTCGGCAAGGGGCTTTCAGGAGGAAAGCTGATCGTGTACCCGCCCAAGGGAGCGAAATTCGCCCAGGATCAGAATATTATCGTGGGAAATGTGGCTCTCTACGGTGCTACCAGCGGAAGCGCCTATATTAACGGCGTGGCCGGAGAGCGGTTCTGTGTCAGAAATTCCGGCGCCATTACAGTGGTAGAGGGCGTGGGCGACCACGGCTGTGAGTATATGACAGGAGGCAGAGCCGTGATTCTGGGAAATGTAGGCAAAAACTTCGCGGCCGGCATGAGCGGCGGAATCGCCTACGTTCTGGACGAGAAGAGCGATCTTTATACAAAGGTAAATAAAAATATGGTTTCCATAGAAAAGATCACCTCCAAATACGATGTGCTGGAGCTGAAGGATCTCATCGCCCAGCATGTGCAGTACACCAATTCTGAAAAAGGAAAGGCAATCCTCGAAAACTTTGGAGAGTATCTGCCGAAGTTCAAGAAGATTATTCCTCATGAATATGAGAGGATGCAGATGCTGATTGTACAGATGGAAGAAAAGGGTTTAAGCAGCGAGCAGGCGCAGATCGAAGCATTCTACGCCAACGCGGCGGCCCAGGACGAATAGGAGGCGGGAAAGATGGGAAAACCAACCGGATTTTTAGATTATAAAAGAGAAAACAGCTACGAGATCCCGCCCAGGGAGAGAATCCAGAATTTTAACGAGTTCCATGTGCCCCTTTCTCTGGAAAAACAGAGAATTCAGGGAGCCAGATGCATGGCCTGCGGCGTTCCCTTCTGCCAGGCAGGAATGATGATCGGGGGAATGGCCTCCGGCTGCCCCTTAAACAACCTGGTTCCGGAGTGGAACGACCTGGTATACCGGGGAAGCTGGGAGGAGGCCTATAAGCGCCTGACGAAGACCAACTGTTTTCCTGAATTCACCTCCAGGGTCTGCCCGGCTCTCTGCGAGGCGGCCTGTACCTGCAACCTGGACTCGGAACCGGTGGCTACCAAGGCCAATGAGCGGGCGATTATTGAGAACGCTTTTGCCCAGGGCCTTGTAAAGCCCTGTCCGCCCCAGGTGCGCACCGGAAAGAAGGTGGCGGTGGTAGGCAGCGGGCCCTCCGGGCTGGCGGCGGCCATGCAGCTGAATAAGAGGGGACACCTGGTAACGGTTTATGAGAGGAATGACCGGATCGGAGGACTTCTTCGGTACGGGATTCCCAATATGAAGCTGGATAAAAAAGTCATCGACCGGCGGATCGCCCTGATGGAGGCGGAGGGGATCGCTTTTGTGACCAATGCCAATATCGGAGAAAACGTTAAGGCGGATCAGCTCCTTAAAGAGTACGACGCGATCGTTCTGGCCTGCGGAGCTTCCAATCCCAGGGATATCCAGGCGCCGGGCCGGGACGCCAAGGGGATCTACTTCGCCGTGGATTTCCTGAAAGCTACCACAAAGAGCCTTCTGGATTCAAACTTTGAGGATAAAAAATTCATCTCAGCTAAAGGAAAGCATGTGATTGTCATTGGCGGAGGCGATACAGGAAATGACTGTGTGGGAACCTCCATCCGCCTGGGAGCGGCTTCTGTAACCCAGCTGGAGATGATGCCCAAGCTTCCGGATACCAGGGCAGAGAATAATCCCTGGCCTCAGTGGCCCAGAGTCTGCAAGACTGATTACGGCCAGCAGGAGGCGATTGCGGTGTTCGGAGCGGATCCAAGACTCTACACCACCACAGTTTCTGAGTTCATTAAGAACAAAAAGGGTGAGCTGACCAAGGCAAAGCTTGTGAAGCTGGAGAGCAAACGGGACGAGAAGACCGGAAGGATGATGATGGTGCCCATAGAGGGAACGGAAGAGATCGTCAAGGCGGATCTGGTGCTGATCGCGGCAGGATTCCTGGGCGCCCAGAAATACGTGACGGACGCTTTCCAGGTAGAGCTGAATCCCAGGACCAACGTAGCCACCAAGCCGGGAAAATACGCTACCAGCGTACCCAAGGTATTTACGGCAGGCGACATGCACCGGGGGCAGTCTCTGGTGGTGTGGGCCATCCGGGAAGGCCGGGAGGCAGCCAAAGAGGTAGACGAGTATCTCATGGGGTATACGAATCTGTAAGCTGTTTATAAAAATAGGGGGCCTCGCTGCCGCTCTGTCATCAGACAGAGCGCGGCGGGGCCCTAAAGCTCTTTTTAGCAGAAAGCATCTGAAGCTTCAGCTATATTATACAGCTCATATTTATCAATAGCCACTTTACAGAGAGAAAATAAGGAGTATTGAGAAAACAAATGCGTTGAAATAAAAAGCATGCTTGTTCCACATAAAATCATCGATTATAATGTAAGAATGAATTTATATAGAAGTGCAGAAACAAATCAGAAACGAGGCAGTAATATGGAGAAAGATCCTTTTAAAGAATATTTGAAAGAGCTTGAACCAGATAAGGTCAGTAAAGGGTATCTCTGGAGTACAGCAATTGGATTACAGGCAGTAGATGGATTAAAGCCGTCCAGGTATTTGATTGATACAGCTATTGAAAATATTGAGGGCAGAATTACATTGGAGGAAGCCCAAAATCTTGTTGACAGGTATTACGAAGAAAAACCAGAAAATTCGGAGGACGAACGTACCGAAGAAGCAGATAAAGTATCGGCGCGGATTGTCCAGATATTGTCGGAAAATGCGTTTTCGTTTTCACCGAATGAATATATCTCCATCCACCGCAGACTGTTTCAGGGGATATACAAACATGCGGGAAAAATGAGAACCTATAATATCACAAAAAAAGAGTGGATTTTGGATGGAGAAACGGTTTTATACGGAAGCGCTTCTGAACTGAAAGCTACTCTTGAATATGATTTTTTTCAGGAAAAAAACTTTAGCTATAAAGGGCTTTCAATGGATGAAACGATCCGCTACCTTGCATTATTTGTTTCCAGGCTGTGGCAGATTCATATTTTTGGTGAAGGTAATACAAGAACGACCGCAGTTTTCTTTATCAAATATTTAAGGACTCTGGGCTTCTCTGCGGCAAATGATATTTTTGCGGAGAATGCCTGGTATTTCCGAAACGCACTGGTTCGCGCGAATTATACAAATCTGAAGAAAGGGATTTATGAAACCACAGAATACTTAGAGAAGTTTTTGAGAAATCTGCTTTTAAACGAGAAAAATGAACTGCGCAGCCGTTATCTTCATATAAGAATGCCTTTGAGCAGTCAAAAAACAGACATAGAGGCATCAAAAGTAGACATTGAAAGTGTTCTTTCGGGAAAAACAGATTATCAGATAACGGCCTGGAGCCAGAGAGTGGTGAGCTTTCACATTGGAGAAGGGGCTTTCTGCATTGACGCCACCATGGGGAATGGCGGGGATACGGAATTTCTCTGCCGTCTGGCGGGGAAATCCGGAAGGGTTCTGGCCTTCGACGTACAGAGGGCGGCTGTGGACGCCACGAAAAAACGGCTGGAAGAAAAACTCCCCTGGAAGAATTATGAACTGATTCTGGATTCCCATGATCGAATGAAAGAGTATGCTTCCGGAGAGACAGCGGACTGCGTGATGTTTAATCTGGGGTATCTGCCGGGAGGGGATCACAGGATTTCTACCAGGAAGGAGACGACCCTGGAGGCGCTGAACCAGGCCCTGTTTCTCCTTAAAAGAAACGGGATTCTCAGTATCTGCGTCTACAGCGGAGGAGACACGGGATTTGAGGAGAAAGAGGCAGTTCTCAAATGGCTGAAAGCCCTGGATTCCAGGCAGTACCTTGTGCTGGTTACAGAATACTTCAACCGTCCCAACCATCCTCCCATCCCGGCTTTTGTGATTCGATTATAAATTCCGCTATTCATTTACGTGGTTTAAGCCCTGGCAGAGAATGGTGCTTACATGGTCGTCGGCCAGGGAGTAAAATACAGATTTTCCCTCCCGCCGGAATTTAACCAGGCTTGCCTGCTTCAGCACCCGGAGCTGGTGGGAGATGGCGCTTTGGCTCATACCCAGAAGAAGGGCGATGTCGCAGACACACAGCTCCTGATCCATCAGGGCATAGAGAATCTTAACCCGGGTGGCATCGCCGAAAATTTTAAAAAGTTCAGACAGAGCATAGATGGACTGCTCGGAGGGGATCCGTTCTTTCGCGGATTCCACCAGATCCGGGTGGGCGTGCATAAATTCACAGTGGGGCGCGATCAGGGCGTCCCTTCGGTCTTCAGCTTTCATAAAAAACGCTCCTTTTTCTATCCTGTACGCGGAAAAGCCGCGCACAGAAAATCTCTTACATTTTGCCAAAATATCCTGAAACTGCAAGGTTACCGTTCTTAAAAGAATAACAGAAAAAAAGAGACAGGGCAATGCTCTTTTGATTCCTTTAATATTTTTTCCTGTTTTTTTCCTTGTGGTGTATTTGGGCTGGTGATATAATAAAGCGATCAGGATTGAACTGTAAGAAAATAAGTGGAGGATAACTCGGAATGAGATTAGAAAAGCTGTTGGAAGGGCTGGAGTACCAGTGCCTTCAGGGTTCGGCAGATATAGAGATCAGGGAGGTTGCCAATGATTCCAGACAGGCCGGAGAAGGTTCTCTGTTTATCTGCATCAAAGGCGCGGTGACAGACGGACACCAGTATGTTCCCCAGGTGGTGCAGGCCGGGGTAAAGGCGCTGGTGGTGCAGGAGAGGGTGGAAGCTCCGGCAGATGTGACGGTGATTCAGGTCCCGGATACGCGGTATGCCATGGCACTGATTTCGGCGGCCTATTACGGGCATCCCGCGGAGGAGATGAAGATCATAGGAATCACGGGAACGAAAGGCAAGACCACTACCACCTATATGATTAAGTCGATTCTGGAGGGAGCCGGCTATAAAGTGGGCCTAATGGGGACCATTGAGGTGATTATCGGAGACAGGGTGATTCCAGCTGACAATACCACACCGGAATCCTGCACCATCCAGAAATATCTCAGAGAGATGGCGGACGCAGGCTGCCAGGTGGTAGTGATGGAAGTGTCTTCCCAGGGGCTGATGCTTCACCGCACAGCGGGGATCCCCTTTGAGCTGGGGATTTTTACCAATATTGAGCCGGACCATATCGGCCCGGCAGAGCACAGCAGTTTTGAGGATTATCTTGCCTGCAAAAGCAGGCTGTTCAGACAGTGCCGGGTGGGGATCGTAAACCAGGATGACGCCCATGTAGAGCAGATTCTGAAAGATCATACCTGCCAGGTGGAAAGCTTCGGATTTTCTCCGGAGGCAGGACTTCGGGCAGAGGATCTTCACCTGGTAAACCGGCCGGGATATCTGGGGATCGCTTACAAAGTTACCGGGAAAATGGAGCTGGATGTGGAGATTGACATACCGGGAAAATTCAGCGTATACAACTCTCTGGCGGCCATCGCAGTATGCCGTCATTTTCAGGTGTCCAGGGAAAACATCCTGAAGGCTTTGAAGGAAGCCAAGGTGAAGGGCAGAGTGGAGATGGTGAAGGTATCGGACGACTTTACTCTGATGATTGACTACGCCCACAACGCCATGGCCCTGGAAAGCCTGCTGACTACCTTGGCGGAGTACCGTCCCAACCGGCTGGTATGCGTCTTCGGATGCGGCGGGAACCGCTCAAAGCTGCGCCGCTATGAGATGGGGGAGGTGTCGGGCCGCCTGGCGGACCTGACGGTGATTACCTCGGATAATCCCCGCTATGAGAAGCCGGAGGATATTATAGAAGATATCGTGACAGGAATCAGAAAGACAGACGGGAAGTATGTGAAGATTACGGATCGCAAGGAAGCCATTGCCTACGCCATTCATCACGGAGAGCCGGGAGATCTGATTGTCATTGCCGGAAAAGGCCATGAGGATTATCAGGAGATCCGGGGGAAAAAGTACCCTATGGATGACCGTGTGCTGATTCAGGAGATACTGGAGGGAAGATAGAAGAGATTTATGGAGTTATACGCGGATATCATTCTTGATATCTCACACAGCAGCCTTGACAAGACATTTCAATACAGGGTTCCCGAATCCCTTGCAAAGATTCTGGAGCCGGGAAATGTTGTGGAGATTCCCTTCGGGGCCGGGAACCGGACAAGAACAGGATATGTCATGGGGATTTCCGAACATCCGAAAATTCCTCTCGAGAAAATGAAGGAGATCCAAAGGATTGTCATGGACTTCGCGGGGACAGATTCAAAGCTTACAGCCCTGGCCCTGTGGATGAGGGACTATTATGGTTCTACCATGGCCCAGGCTCTGCGCACGGTTCTCCCCATAAGGAAGAAGACCGCTTCCAGGCAGAAAAGGACGCTGGTGCGGCTGGTTTCCGAAAAAGAGGCCGGGGAGATCCTGGAGGTTTTCCGAAGGAAAAACCAGAAGGCCAGGGCCAGGCTGTGGGAGGCTCTCCTTGTTCAGCCGCGGCTTCCCTATGAGGCAGCCACAGGAGGGCTGGGAGTTGCCCCGTCTGTTATAAGAGCTCTGGAGGAGAGAAAGCTTCTTGCCTGTGAGACGGACACGGTTTATCGCAGAACCTTTCAGGCTCCCGAAGGAGGAGAGACGGAAAAAAAGCTTTGTCTGACGGAAGAGCAGGAGGCAGTGATAAGAGGGATTGCGGAAGACGCGGATCCCTCCGGGAAATATCTGATTCACGGCGTGACCGGCAGCGGCAAGACAGAGGTTTATATGGAACTGATCGCCAGGACTGTGTCAGAAGGGAAGCAGGCCATTCTTCTGATTCCGGAAATCTCTCTTACGTATCAGAACGTAATGAGGTTTTACGGGCGTTTCGGCGAGAGAGTATCGGTGCTTCACTCAAGGCTGTCCCAGGGAGAGCGGTACGATCAGTTTGAACGAGCCAGATCCGGCGATCTTGATGTGATGATCGGCCCCCGTTCGGCTCTCTTTACTCCCTTTCCCAATCTTGGGATGATTATTATCGACGAGGAGCATGAACCTTCTTATCAGAGTGAGAATGCTCCCCGCTACCATGCCAGGGAGACGGCGGTAAAAAGAGGAGAGCTGGAGCAGGCGAAGGTGATTCTGGGTTCGGCGACTCCTTCCATGGAGGCTTACTACGGGGCAATGCAGGGAAAATACCGCCTGTTCCGGATGAGGAACCGGCCCGGCGGCGGACAGCTTCCAAGAGTGGAGATCGTAGATCTGAAGCAGGAGCTGCGCAGGGGAAATAAATCTGTATTGAGCAGGCTTCTCTATGAGAAACTGGAGGAGTGCCTGAATGGGGGCAGGCAGGCTATGCTGTTCTTAAACAGGCGGGGCTATGCAGGCTTCGTCTCCTGCCGGTCCTGCGGCCATGTGATAAAATGTCCCCACTGCGACGTGTCCCTTTCCCTTCACAGAGGCGGAAGGCTTTTCTGCCACTACTGCGGCTACAGCCAGCCGGCCCCTTCAAAATGCTCCGAGTGCGGGTCGCCTTTTATCGGAAGCTTTCGGGCAGGGACCCAGCAGATTGAGAAGCTGGTGTCAGAGGCCTTTCCAGAGGCCAGGATTCTCCGGATGGACGCGGACACCACAAAAGGAAAAGAGGGGCATCAGGAGATTCTGAAGGCTTTCGGAGAACACCGGGCGGACATTCTCATCGGTACCCAGATGATAGTGAAAGGCCATGATTTTCCCCGGGTGACTCTTATGGGAGTGCTGGCGGCGGATCTGTCTTTGCACATCAGCGACTACCGGGCGGCGGAGCGGACTTTTCAGCTGCTGACCCAGGCGGCCGGCCGGGCAGGAAGAGGCAGGGATCCGGGAGAAGTGGTGATCCAGACGTATGACCCTGAGCATTACGCGGTGGTATGCGGAGCGAAACAGGATTATGAAGCTTTTTACAGACAGGAGATCGCCTACCGGCAGCTGTCTGGATATCCTCCGGCAGGAGGGCTTCTGGCCATCCACTGTATGTCTCAGGATCAGGAAAAGCTGGAGCTGGCGGTATCTTATCTGGGCAGGTTTGCCAGACAGGCGGCCGCTCCCAGAAACGCGGCGGTCATGGGACCGGCGGATGAAGTCCTTTCAAAAATAAACGACATATACCGGAAGGTCCTTTACATTAAGCATGAGGATCCGGGAATTCTGATACGCATTAAAAACCTCATGGAGCAGTATATTTCTATGAATGAAGGCTTCCAGGGGATTCAGATACATTTTGAACACAGATAAAAAGAGAAAATGGAGGAAAGAATCATGGCGCTTAGAAAAATTCGGATTATGGGGGACGATATACTTACAAAGGTGTGCAGACCGGTGGAGCAGATGACTCCCAGAACCCGGACACTGGTACAGGATATGCTGGACACCATGTATGACGCCAACGGCGTGGGACTGGCAGCTCCCCAGGTAGGTATATTAAAACGGATTGTGGTAATTGATATAGGAGAAGGTCCTCTTGTGATGATTAACCCTGAGATTCTTGAGAGAGAGGGGGAACAGACCGGACAGGAGGGATGCTTAAGCCTTCCGGGGCAGGCCGGCATGGTGACTCGGCCCAATTACGTAAAGGCAAGAGCTTTCGATCTGGAGATGCAGCCTTACGAGGTAGAGGGAGAGGGACTGCTGGCCCGGGCTATCTGTCATGAGCTGGATCATTTGGACGGAATCATGTACGTACGGTTTGTGGAAGGAGAGCTTTTCGACGTATCCGGCGATGAAGAGGAAGAAGAGCCGGAGGACAAGGAAGGGAATGAGGCCTGAAATGATTCAGAATGTTGTATTTATGGGAACTCCGGATTTCGCGGTGGGGACGCTGCAGGCGCTGATCCGGTCCAGATATCAGGTGAAGGCGGTATTCTGTCAGCCTGACAAGCCAAAGGGGAGAGGAAAATCCCTTGCCATGCCGCCAGTGAAGGAAAAAGCCATGGAGGCAGGGATTGCCGTATATCAGCCGGAGAAAATCCGTGAGGAGAGATGGCTGGCAAAAGTGGAAGAGCTGAAGCCGGATGTGATCGTGGTGGTGGCTTTCGGACAGATTCTTCCGGAGCGGGTGTTAAAGGCGGCGAAATACGGATGCGTCAATGTACACGCGTCCCTTCTCCCAAAATACAGGGGAGCGGCGCCGATTCAGTGGGCAGTGATAGACGGAGAGAAGGTCTCCGGGGTTACCACCATGCGGATGGATGCCGGACTTGATACCGGAGATATGATTCTGCGAAGGGAGGTGCCTCTGGACGCGGAAGAGACCGGCGGAAGCCTCTTTGACAAGCTTTCCGCAGTAGGGGCGGAGCTTCTGATCGAGACCCTGGATGCGATCAGTGAGGGGAGAGCCGTATACCATCCCCAGCCCAAGGAGAGTCCCACTCCCTATGCGTCTATGCTGACGAAGAAGCAGGGGGAGATTTCCTGGGAGCAGCCGGCGGAAAAAATCGAGTGCCTGATCCGGGGGCTGAATCCCTGGCCCAGCGCATATACGTATTACCGGGGGAAGATGCTGAAGATCTGGAAAGCCGAAGCGCTGCCAGACAATCCGGGAGAGAAGGGGATGCCGGGAGAGGCAGCCCGGGTGACGAAGCATTCTCTTGAAATCCAGACCGGAGACGGTTTCCTTTCCATAAAGGAGCTTCAGCCGGAGGGCAAGAAGAGGATGGGAATTGATGAGTTCCTGCGGGGATATCCTGTGGAAAACGGGGAGGTTTTTGGAAGAGTAAAGGAGTGATGATATGTTTCTTCTGACATCGGGAGTAAATGCTTTTTACGGTTACGGCTACGGAGGCTATCCATATATGTTTGACTGGACGTACCTTCTGGTGATTGCCGGGCTGATTCTGTCTTTGGCGGCTTCAGCCAATGTAAAAAGCACCTTTTCAAAATATTCAAGAGTCCGCAGCGTTTCAGGCCTGACCGGAGCCAAGGCGGCGGCCCGGGTTCTTCACACTGCGGGGATCTATGACGTAACCATTGAGAGAGTATCAGGAAGCCTGACGGATCATTACGACCCCAGGACCAGGACGCTGCGGCTTTCCGACAGTACGTACGGCTCGGCTTCTGTGGCGGCTGTCTGCGTGGCGGCCCACGAGTGCGGCCATGCGGTTCAGCATCAGAAGCATTACGGGCCCCTGGTGCTGAGAAGCACCCTGGTACCGGCCGCGAATTTCGGTTCTACCTTGGCATGGCCGGTTTTTCTGCTGGGACTGATTTTTTCCATGCAGCCTCTTCTGACCATCGGGATTGTGCTGTTTTCTCTGGCAGTGATTTTCCAGCTTGTGACTCTGCCGGTGGAGTTTAACGCTTCCTCCCGGGCGCTGCGGATTCTGGAGAGCAGCCGTATGCTGGGGGATTCAGAGCTGACGGCAGGCAGAAAGGTTTTGCGGGCAGCGGCCCTTACGTACGTAGCCGGGCTGGTGTCATCCGTTCTTCAGCTTCTCCGTCTGATTATACTGGCAGGAGGAAGAAGACGTGACTAAGCCTGTGAATTTGCGAGAGATTGTGCTGGGCATCCTCCTTGAGATCACCGAGGAGGAAGCCTACAGCCACGTTGTGATACGGAATGTACTGGAAAAATACCAGTACCTGGATAAGCGGGACCGGGCCTTTATCTCCCGGACCGCGGAGGGAACGCTGGAGCATATGATTCAGCTGGATTATATTATCGAGCAGTTTTCCAATGTTCCTGTCTACAATATGAAACCGGTCATCCGGAACCTTCTCCGCATGTCTGTGTATCAGCTGAAGTATATGGACAGCGTTCCGGACAGCGCCGCCGTTAACGAGGCGGTGAGGCTGGCTCAGAAAAAAGGATTTTACAATCTCAAAGGGTTTGTAAACGGTGTTCTGCGGAATACGGCCAGGAGACTCAGCCAGGTGCGGTATCCGGACCCGGCCAGGGAACCTCTTCATTATCTTTCTGTAAAATATTCTTTTCCAATCTGGATGCTGAATAAATGGGTGATGCAGTTCGGGTATGAGGTGACAGAACGCATCTGCCGCGATTCCCATATGGAAAAAGGGACTACCGTGCGGTGTGATTTCGAGAAGGCCTCTAAGGAAGAAATTATGCTGGAGCTGGAGAAGCAGAATATTCAGGTAAGGCAGCATCCCTATCTTGACTATGCCCTGGTTATTTCTCATTATAATTATATTGACGCAGTATCTGCCTTTAAAAAAGGATGGATTTACGTACAGGATATCAGTTCTATGCTGGTGGCGGAGGCGGCGGCCCCAAATTGGGGAGATTACTGCATCGATGTATGCGCGGCTCCGGGGGGAAAGAGCCTCCACATTTCAGAAAAGCTCATGGGAAGCGGTTACGTGGAAGCCAGAGATATCTCGGAGAGAAAGGTAAAGCGGATGCAGGAAAACATCGAGAGAAGCAGCGCCATCAATATCCGGGCTATGGTAAAGGACGCCACCGTGTACGATCCCGAATCCTACCAGAGAGCTGATATCGTATTGGCAGACGTGCCCTGCTCCGGTCTGGGAGTCATTGGGAAGAAGCAGGATATTAAATATAAAATGTCGGAAAAAAGGCAGCAGGATATTATTAAGGTACAGAGGAAAATTCTGGATACGGTGCAGAATTATGTGCGTCCAGGGGGAGTCCTGATTTACAGTACCTGTACCATCGGAGCGGATGAAAACCAGTACAATATAAAATGGTTTCTGGAAAATTATCCTTTTAAGCTGGAAAATCTGGATCCGTACCTGTGCCGGGAGCTCAGGGGCAGGACCACAAAGGGCGGCTACATTCAGCTCCTTCCGGGTGTCCATGAGTCGGACGGCTTCTTTATTGCCAGACTGCGCCGCCTCGTGGAGGAATAGAAGCGGCGCTTTAAAGGAAGGAGGCTGCTGGCACGGATGTCCGGATTTTTAGGAAAACCGAACAGCGAGAGCAGAGTAGGAGGAAATATGGATCTTAAGTCAATGACTCTTGCGGAAGTAACGCAGGCAGTAGCCTGTATGGGAGAGAAGCCGTTCAGAGCCAGGCAGCTGTATCAGTGGTTGCATCAGAAGCTGGCAACGGACTACGATGAGATGACGAATCTCCCCAAGGATTTCCGGGAAAGGCTGAAGGAACAGTACCCCTTAACCGTTCTGACTTTGGCGGAACGGCTGGTTTCCAAACAGGACGGGACTGAAAAATATCTTTTCGCTCTTCCGGACGGGAATGTAATCGAAAGCGTTCTGATGCGGTACAGGCATGGAAACTCAGTGTGCATTTCTTCCCAGGCAGGCTGCCGTATGGGGTGCAGGTTCTGCGCCTCCACCCTGGGAGGCCTGATTCGGAACCTGCTTCCTTCGGAGATGCTGGAACAGGTATACAGAATACAGAATGTGACAGGGGAGAGGGTTTCCCACCTTGTGGTGATGGGGACAGGAGAGCCCTTGGATAATTATGAGAATCTTCTTCGCTTTCTGGAGCTGCTCACAGATGAAAACGGTCTGCATATCAGCCAGAGAAACGTAACGGTTTCCACCTGCGGCCTGGTAGAAAAGATACGCAGTCTGGCACATGAGAAGCTGCAGATCACGCTGGCTCTTTCTCTTCACGCCCCTACCCAGGAAAAGAGAAAAAAATTGATGCCTGTGGCATATAAATATGAACTGGAGGAAGTGCTGGACGCCTGCAGATATTATTTCCGTCAGACCGGGCGAAGAGTCACTTTTGAATACAGCCTGGTAAGGGGAGTCAATGACACAGAGGAAGACGCGGAGCAGCTTGGCGGACTCATAAAAGATATGAACTGTCATGTGAACCTGATCCCGGTGAATCCCATCGCGGAGCGGGACTATGTACCCTCAAAAGAGGGGAGAATCGCTGCTTTTAAAAATAAACTTGAAAAAAATCGAATAAATGTTACTATTAGAAGAGAAATGGGCCGTGACATCCAGGGGGCCTGCGGGCAGCTTCGGAGAAGCTATCTCTCCGGGAACAACGGTACACAGTTATGACAGGCAAGAGATCCGGCATGGGTTTTTGCCTCATCGAAAGGGAATGAAAGCGACCGTTTGGCAGGGCCGGACTGCTGCGGAAGAGCAGGGAAGAGAAAGGAAACACATATGGATACATACTGTATTACAGACATCGGGAAGCGGCGTTCTATGAATGAGGACTGCGTATACGCGTCCGATCAGCCGGTGGGAAATCTTCCGAACCTGCTGATTGTGGCAGACGGAATGGGCGGCCACAATGCGGGAGAGCTTGCTTCACGCTTTACCGTAGAATCGATAGTGGACTATATCGGAAAAGCAGCAGAGGATCGTCCGATTCCTCTTTTAAGTCATGCGATCCATCAGGCAAATGAGAACGTAATTGAGAAGGCCAAGACGGAAAAAAGCCTGGAAGGCATGGGAACCACAGTAGTGGCGGCCACGATCCAGGGAAGCTACCTTTATGTGGCAAACGTAGGTGACAGCAGGCTGTATCTGATCGATAAGGATATTACGCAGATTACCAGGGATCATTCTCTTGTTGAGGAAATGATCCGGGTGGGAGAGTTGAAAAGAGAGGATGCCAGGACACATCCGGACCGGAATGTAATCACCCGGGCCATCGGTGTGAAGGAGCCTGTGCGGATTGATTTTTTTGATATGAAGCTGGAAAAAGGCGATATTATTTTACTTTGTTCAGACGGACTGACGAATATGGTTGAGGATCGGGATATCCTTAAGCTCGTAAAGAAGAGCGGTTCCTTAAAAGAGGCGGCCAGCCGCCTTGTGACGGAAGCGAATAAGAACGGAGGAAAGGACAACATCTCTGTTGTCCTTGCAGAGTATTAGATTCTGAGATACTGTCGGTTTTGAATAATGGGGAATGAATATGCTAAAAGACGGGATGTTTATACAAAACAGATATGAAATCATTTCGCGTATCGGTTCTGGCGGAATGGCGGATGTATATAAGGCCAAGGATCATAAACTGAACCGCTTTGTCGCAGTTAAGGTATTAAAAAAGGAATACAGGGAAGATAAGGGATTTATTACCAAATTTCGGGTGGAGGCCCAGTCGGCGGCGGGGCTGGCCCATGCCAATATTGTGAATATCTATGATGTGGGTGAGGAAGCAGGTATTTACTATATTGTTATGGAACTGGTGGAAGGGATTACCTTAAAAGAATATATCCGCAAGAAAGGGCGTCTTTCTGTGCGGGAGGCCACCAGCATTGCTCTGCAGATATCAGCCGGACTGGAAGCGGCTCACAACAATGGAATCATTCATCGGGACGTAAAGCCTCAGAATATTATTATTTCAACAGACGGCAAGGTGAAGGTGGCAGATTTCGGTATTGCCAGAGTCTCCACATCTGATACAATCAATTCAAATGTAATGGGCTCCGTTCACTACAGTTCTCCGGAGCAGTGCCGGGGAGGCTACAGTGACGGAAAAAGCGACATCTACTCCCTGGGGATTACCATGTATGAGATGCTTACGGGACACGTGCCCTTTGACGGGGACACAGCAGTTTCAGTGGCGATTCAGCATCTTCAGGATGAGTTTAAGGGGCCTAAGGAAGAGGTGCCGGAAATTCCTGTGAGCACGAACCAGATCGTTCTGAAATGCACCCAGAAAAGTCCGGACCGGCGTTATGCCAATATGACGGAACTGATCCGGGACCTCAGGGAATCACTGGTGAATCCGGACGGGAATTTTGTGCAGCAGCAGGAGACGGACAACACATCCAGAACGATCGTGATGCCAAGGGATGAGCTGGAGCAGCTCAGCGCGGAGCGGAATCTTCCTTCCTACGATGATTCTCTGAATGTGGGGGCGGCGGCAGATCTCCACGGGCAGGAAGCCAGGGAGGATCCGAACCGGGCTTACCAGCCGGGAAGCTATTATCAGAAGAGCGGCTACCAGGAGGTTCCCGGCGGCAGAGGCGGCTATCGTCAGGAGGACTGGGAGGACGGCTACAGTGCGGAAGAAAAGCCGGCTTACGATCCCTATTACGACGCCTACGATGATCCCAGCGACTATGGGTTCGCCGAGGATTCCTACGAGACGGTTGCCAGAGACAAAAAGAGCAAAAGAACCCTGCACAGAGATCCGGACAGGGAGATGGGGATCAATCCCAAGCTTGAGAAAGCAGTAACCGTTGGGGGAATCATCGTGGCGGTTATTATCGGCTGTGTCTTTCTGGCTCTGCTGGCCCAGGCTCTCGGCGTATTCAATTTCGGGGAGCGCAGAAGAGAGACCGAGACAGAAACGCAGACAGAGGCAGTCACAGAATCCGAGACAGAGGAGACAGAGGAAGAGACCCGGGAAACCCAGGAGTCGGAGCAGAGTGAAAGCTCAGAGGGGATCGTTCTTACAGATCTGAGCAATCAGGAGCAGAGCCAGGCCCAGGCGTTCCTTCTTACCCAGGGGCTGCAGTATCAGGTGGACAATACCCAGTACAATGACAGCGTGGCGGCCGGCTATGTGATTTCGACGGATCCGGAGCCGGGAACCACACTTCAGCCCGGCGATACGGTGACCCTGTATGTAAGCCAGGGGTCGCAGTCGGATGTTTCCTATGTGACCGTGCCGGATTTTGAATGGTGGACGGCGGAGCGGGCCACAGAGTCTCTGGAAATGATCGGACTTTACGCGGCGTATGAGTATGAGGCCAGCAGCGAAGTCCTGGAGGATTTTGTCATACGGCAGGATCCGGCGGGGAATAGCCAGGTGCCTGTGGGAAGCACCGTAACCCTGGTGGTAAGCACAGGAGCCTCCGGGGCAGACACCTCAGCGGAGAGCAGCAGCACGGAAAGCGGCCAGAACAGCGTCACCATTAACTCCGGCAGTTCCTGGGAGTGCAATGCTTCCCTGGATACGCCGGAAGGCTATACCGGTCAGCCTGTGCGCATCACTCTGGTTCAGGAGGGGCAGGCCACCACTGTCTTTGAAGGGCAGACCACCTTCCCCTATACCCTGAACGTGCGGGGGGCGGAGGGAGTGACTACAGGAACCGCATATGTCTATCTTCTTGACCCGACTACAGGAGAGGTGACCAGTACCATTGAATACCCGGGAATCATATTTAGTCAGGTGAATTGATGGAGGGAAAAATTTTAAAAGGAATTGGGGGATTCTACTATGTCCACGGGGAGGACGGGGAAGTCTACGCCTGCAGGGCGAAGGGAATCTTCCGGAAAGAAAAGATCAAGCCTCTGGTAGGCGATAACGTAGAGATCACGGTTCTGGATGTTCAGGATAAAGAAGGAAGCCTGGTGAGAATTTTTCCCAGGAAGAATCAGCTTTACCGGCCGACTGCGGCCAATGTGGATCAGGCAGTTGTGATTTTTGCAGCGGCCAGTCCAAAACCGAACCTGAATCTGCTGGACCGTTTCCTGATTGCCATGGAACAGCAGCGGATACCGGTGATTATCTGTATCAATAAGGCAGATCTTGCCGAACAGGGAGAGCTGGACCGGATTGGTGAGATATACAGGGACTGCGGAAGCAGGATCCTGTTTCTCAGTGTGGCGAAAATGCAGGGAACGGATCAGATCCGCCCGCTGCTGGCCGGCAAAACCACGATAGTGGCAGGGCCTTCGGGAGTGGGGAAATCCTCTCTGACCAACCTTCTCCAGTCAGGAGTTCAGATGGAGGTAGGAGAGGTGAGCCGGAAGATTGACCGGGGACGGCATACCACCCGCCATACCCAGCTGATCACCATAGGCGAGGATACGTACTTCCTGGATACGCCGGGATTCAGCTCCCTCTACCTGGACGGAATTGAATATGAACAGGTGAAAGAATACTTCCATGAGTTCTCACCCTATGAAGGAACCTGCAGATTCCAGGGATGTCTGCATCTGCAGGAGCCGGACTGCCAGGTGAAGCAGGCGGTCCGGGAAGGGAAGATACATCCGGACCGGTATGAGAGCTACGTGATGATAGCGGAGGAGCTGAAGAGGCAGAAAAAAAACTACGGACCCCGTCGGGAACAGTAACGGTTGGTTTGATATTTGTCTGCTTCCCACAGTCCGGCCGGAGGATTTTCCTCTCTGGAAGCGGGCAGAGGTGTGAGGCGGACATGCAGGCAGTGAATTATACAGAGTAAGCCGCGGGATGCGGCGGGAGGGAATATGAGCAGAAAAAAAATTTTGGCGCCGTCTATTTTATCCGCCGATTTTAAGCATCTGGAGGAGGAGATCCAGGCTGCGGTGTCCGCAGGCGCAGAGTATCTTCATATTGATGTAATGGACGGTATGTTCGTTCCAAGCATTTCTTTTGGAATGCCGGTGATTTCTTCGATCCGGAATGCTACGGACTGCTTTTTTGATGTACATTTGATGATTGAGGATCCGGACCGGTATATTGACGCCTTTGCGGCCTGCGGAGCGGACGGGATTACAGTTCACGCGGAGGCTACAAAACACCTTCACAGAAGTATCCAGTCCATTAAGAGCAAGGGCTTGAAGGCAGGAGTAGCGTTGAATCCTGCCACGCCTCTTTCCGCGCTGGACTACGTGCTGGGGGATATAGACATGGCCCTGATTATGACGGTAAACCCAGGATTCGGCGGACAGGCCTATATTCCGGCTATGACAGAGAAGATCCGGACGCTCAGGGAGAAGGCGAATCGGCTGGGACTGGATCTGGATATTGAGGTGGACGGCGGGATCAAGCTTTCTACCATCCGGCAGGTTCTGCAGGCAGGGGCAAACGTCTGTGTGGCCGGGTCGGCTGTTTTTAATGAAGACACCAAAGGGAGCGCCCAGGCTCTTCTGAAAATTATGCGGGAAGAAGCATAAAAAGGGCGACAAACTTATCGACAGGATTCGCAAAAAGAAAATTTTGTTTTTTGGGAAAACCCCTGGTTTTCCCGAAAAAATTTCAGCCGCGTCTTTTTGAAAGGCGCGTTTTTTTACTTTATAGGAAATTCCGAGCTTTAAAGAATCAAAAGAAAACAAGAGTTCACCGAACATA
>DVGK01000109.1 GCA_018712785.1 Candidatus Choladousia intestinavium
CCCTTTTTCTTCGATGTACGAATTCATGTGATAGTACAATTCTTCAAAGGTTGTATCTTTTGTAGCAAAGCACAGCAATTCTGTATGTAATTTTTCTTCCATCTGCAGGCCGCGTTTCCATTCCGTATTCTCAATCAGCTCTATATCTTCTATAATCCTGGCATTTTCAATGACAATGGTTCTGGCATAATCTCCCCAGATATTACCTGCCTGAGGACTTAAATCAATGGTAACAATATCATTTTTTTGTATTATCCTGTCCGAAGTTACATATTGCTTGCCGGACACTGAAACGGTCGTTTCCTCTCCCGCAAATACAAACGCGCCGACATCCCAATACCAAAATGAATCTGCACCCAGTTCCAGCAGCTTTTTCTCACATAACTTCCGAATTTCAAGCAAATTTATGCCTGGCTGAATTATCGTTTTTATATACTCTATTGTCTGTTTTGCTGCCCTTTGTATCCGGCTGTAGGATTGTTTTTCCATTTGCAGATATTTTTTAATTAATTGGGGCTGAATGAGCGGATAGGTCCAGTTATCCGGCAAGTGATCCATAAGTACAACTTTTTCTATCTCACTCTCCAGCTCATCCGCAAATTCCCATATCTCCGCAAAGCATAATAATCCAAATGTTTCCTCACCCGTCCTATTTACTCTATTCCTGCCTGTCACTGAGTAGACGCATATCGGCTTAATATCAAACTTAACGGCGCCTGTCTCCTCACGAAGTTCGCATTTCGCGGTTTCTAAAATATCTTCATCTGCTTCACGATGCCCTCCCGGCGCTTCATATGTATCTCGTTTCTTATGTTTGCAGAATACCCATTTCCCGTTGCTCTGTGAAAGAATCACCGCGAACTTCAATAACACATCGTCCGCTGTGTCATAAAACTTTACTTCCAACATGTTTTGTCTCCATCTTTTTCATACTATGCTGAAAACTATGCCTTATCAAATTTCTTTTCTCAGTCGAATAGCTCTCTGGTTGCCGCTTCCCGTCCATTCTATTAGCTTTGAAAAGCTCAAGATAATATGTTCAAAGCAAGTAATATCCAGCAAAAGATTCAGCTTCCTCACTGCATCCAAAATTCCCTGATTGTTCCCTTTTGTTTCTATCTGCAGTTCATTCTGAAATAAATATTCATTAGCCAGATTCCAAAAATGTAAACCGGCTCCAGAATCCTCCGTCCATAAATATCTTACTCGTCTGCGCAAACGATTTTTCCCGGATTTTTAATAATATTCAGATGCGTTTTGCATCCGCTGGAAAGTTTCCTTTTCTCCGCATTTCGGACATAAACGATCGTCTTATCCAATTTATTATACTCAATCTTTATCTTCTCTACAAGCATCCGCCTTTCTCTTTTTGGCATCATTGCCCAGTTCGTGTGTGACCAGTATAACCGTTCGGCGTCTTTACTTCAGCATCATCCCGCACCCGACTGCGGAAGAAATACTTCCCAGCACCGAGATCCCGAAGTGGCCAAGCATGGTCAGCTGCGCCTCGCCCTGAGCGGTCTGGAGGATGGTCAGAAGATTGCTCCTCTGCCGGTCCCAGAAGTTTTCCCAGAAAGAAAAATCCGACCATTCTCCGGGAATCATAGATGCCGGCACCGTAAAGTAGCCGGACAGGACCAGAACTGCCCCCACACCCAGCAGTCCCCCTCCAAGATAGAAGGCTGCCTTTCCCCAGGAGGTTCCCATCTCTCTGCCGGTCCGCGCTAACTGCCTTACTCCCGCTCCGCAGAGAATTCCCGGAAGCAGCAGAAGCAGATCCTGGGCCAGGGCCCCCCAGAAGATAAAATCCACCCATTCTCCCGTCAGTCCGTATTTCAGAGAAAACTGCTGGGTCTGCGCCGCCGCCTGATCCGTATCTGACAGTTTCATGGAAACAGCCCGCAGCGTTTCCCCGTCCTCTTCCCGAACCTGACGTATCATAAGATTTCTGGAGCTTTCAAAGGTGCCCCGGACCGTGCAGGGCTTATCCTGGCACCACACGATCTGCCCGGCCGCGTTCTCCGTACCGAAAAGCTCAAAAGAAGTCTCCCGGTCCAGGAGGCAGCCATCCTCCCACAGGAACAGGGCCTCCCCCTCCGGAAGAATCAGCTGAGGGCTTCCCCAGGTCAGTATCTCTGTCACGATACTGCTGCTTCCCGTTTCCCGGCATGTAAGAGTCCGTTTCGGCTCCTCTCCCCAGAAACACAGGGGAAGGGCCCCGCCTGTGTCTTCTTCTCCCTGTTCCTCTTCTTCCTCCTGACGGCAGATCTCCCGGGCTGCCGCCAGATCGGTTCCCTGGTTCTCCATGAAAAGTGTCACTGTGCTGATTTCCTCCTGGAGGGGGCCATTGGCCCGCACACCCATAAAATAGAGAAGAAAAACCGCCGCGAAAATCCCGGCCTTCAGAATCCTTTTCATTCTTCTATCCTCACTCTGCTTTCATTTTCCACAGCCTTATCAGAGGATACGATGATTTCCTGGGAGGGCGAAAGAGTTCCTTCCTGAAGGGCCGCATACGTCTCATTCTTCTCAAGAACCGTCACATCCACTCTCCTGGCCCTGGTCTGCGTCCCCAGAACCGTGTCGTATTCCTCCGGAACCAGCACGTATTCCTGCTGCCTCTCGTCCACATGGAGGGCCCCCAGGGGAACACAGGACGGATAGGCGGCGGAGCTTTTCGTTACGGTCATGGTGGCCGCCTCTCCGATCTCCAGCTCCGTGTCCTGGGGAAGCTGCACCGTCACCAGATACCCCTCCTCTTCCTCCAGAGCCGTTACAGAATCTACCGTCAGCCCTGCCAGCTCCTTTCCGGAGGCGTCGGTCAGCGTTACCTCATCGTTTCGCGCCACATATTCTTCCTGTTCCTGGGTAATCTCCGCCGTATACCGGTATCCTTTGGAGAGATCCGCCATAAGGATGGCTGTGGTATCCGTGGTCTTCTGTCCGGTGGCTACGGCAATCTGGGTAATCAGTCCCTGGGAGGGGGCATAGATTTTTCCTCCCTCTTTCTTTAAATTTTCCAGCTTTTCAAGGGCCAGCTCCATCTGCTCGTAGGTCAGCTCGTTGGTTCTGGCAGCGCTGTTCTGAGGATTGGGAATCCCCGCCTGCTGCACATTCCTGCTTCCCGTTACCTCTGCCTCGTTGGCCGCGATGGCCGCGTCCTCATAGGCATCCTGGGCCGCCTGCACCTGACTGATCAGCTGCTTTTCTTCCTCCGCCGACTGTTCTCCTTCCGCAGCCAGACGCTCCTGCTGGTACTGAGCCAGAGCCGCCTGGGCCGCCTCCTTCTCCGCCAGAGTTTCCTCCACCTTCTTTCTGGCGTCATCCAGCCTGGACTGCCAGCTCTGGCGCACAGCCGCTTCCACCTCATCCAGCCCTGCCTGGGAAAGAGGCGTTCCGGAACTGCCCGAGGAGCCCTGGTCTGTATTTCCTGAAGAAATTCCGCTCTGTCCTGAATTGCCTCCAGAGGTTCCGCTCTGTCCTGGATTCTCCCCGGATGTTCCGCTCTGGCTCAGATTGTTCCCGGCAGTTCCCTCCTGGCCCGCGTTTCTTTCGGAGGTTCCGCTCTGTCCTGCCGTTTCCCCGCTGTTCTGGCTCTGGTCCGTCTCCGGTGTCTCCGTGGATGGTTCCGGAATTCCTTCCACCGTCTCAATGTCTTCAATAATCAGATCCTGTCCTTCCTCTGAAGGTGTCTGGGGATTCTGTTCCTCTGCAAAAGGCGCTGCAGCCGCCGGCTCTGTCTCCGCAAGAATTTCCTCTGCCGGCGGCTGCGTTTCCCCGGTTTCCAAAACGGACGGCTGTACCTGGGCAATGGCTTCCGCTCCCTGGGTTTCCGGGAAAATCGGCTCCTGAACCTCTGCCTGGATCTCCGGCAGAATCGTTTCCTGAACCTCTGGCTGGATCTCTTCTCCTTTCGGGGACGACTGGGTTCTGGTCACAGGGTTGGGAATAATCCCCTGGTTTTTCGCCGTCTGCAGCGCCTCATTGACCGCGTACTCAATCTGCCATTCCACGGCAGACAAATCCTGTTCCGCCTGGATATACGCTTCTGACTTCTCCTCAAAGTCAGCCTGCAGCGCCTCCTCCACAGAGCTGTCCTCCTGAGAGGTGCCTTTCTTCTTCCGGAAATCCTCCAGAGCCTTCTTCGCTTCTGCCAGGTCTTCCCTGGCCCGCTGGAGACTGACTCCCGCTCTCTGCGTGGAAAGGGAATACTGCTCCGCCGCGCCGGCCTGTTCATTGGCCTTTTGCTGGGCACTTACATCCTCCTGGCTTTTGGCGTCCTCGATCTGCAGCTTCTGCTTCTCCATCTCCTGTTCCTGATTCAGAATCGCCTCTTCAAGAAGAGTCAGATCAATTTCAAAAAGAAGGTCGCCCTTCTCCACCCGATCCCCCTCGTTTACATAGATGGCCGTCACCCGCTGGTCCGGCTCCGTAACCACTGCCGTCTCCTGGTTCTGCACCACCTTTCCGGAGGCTCTCACCTGGTGGGTGATGACCATATTGGAAGGACGTTCTGTGTGAACCACCGCCACCCCGGCCTGATCCGCAGCCCGGGATAAAATCGTAAAGCAAAGCATCAGGGCCAGAAAAAGTGCCGTGATCTTTGCCAGTTTTCCTTTCTTCATACTTTCCTCCATCTCCGGATCCTTTTGCAGACCCCATCTGTCTGTGCCGCCCCGACTCATCCCTTCAGGGCTGCCGCCGCGATTCCCTGCTCCAGGTATTCCTGCCCGCTTAAAAATACCAGCACCGCGGGAATCAGCATCATCAAAGCGGCGGTAAATCCAAAAGCCGCGTCCTCCACCGTAATCTGCGGCAGGAACAGCGATAAGGGCCACAGGGATTTTGTTTTTAAAAAAGTCATAGGCTGCTCAATCATATTCCAGGCCTCCAGAAATCCAAGAATCCCCGCAGAGACGATGCCGGAAGCCCCTAAAGGGACGCCAATATGAAAAAACAGCCGAAGCTCACCTGCCCCGTCGATCCTGGCCGCCTCCAGAATTTCCTCCGGAATCGCCGCAAAAAACCGCTGTATGATAAATACGGGAAAGGTGGAGAAAACCGCAGGCAGGATCACGGCAGAGTGGGTATCCAGAAGCCCCATCCCGTTTAACACCAGATATTCCGGGAACATAAGAACCTGAAAAGGCATCAGCATCAGCACCAGGTAGATCATGGACACCGCCCGGCTTCCTGGAAAGCGAAACCTGGCAAGGCTCCAGGCTGCCGGCACCCCCACCAGAAGCTGTCCTCCTACGATGCAGCAGGCCAGTTTCAGTGAATTCCAGAACATAACAAAAAACTGCGGCGTATCCAGCAAAAGCTCCACCAGCGAAGCCAGAGAGGGCGCTCTGGGAAGGAGGCTCCAGGAGGCCATGCCATCCCCGGATGCCAGCACCGGGCTTAAGTTTTCTGCCAGCTCCCACTGCTGCATAAACGCCCCGCTTACGGCAAAAAGAATGGGAAAACAGATCACGCCTGCCAGTATTGCCAGAATCATAAAACGCAGAGCGGTCTTTATTTTTTTCAATCCTCTTCCCCCCTTATTCCTGCTTATCCCAGGCCTTCTTTAAAAGCAGCACCAGCAGAAAAACCACCCCTGCGTTTACCACAGCCGCCGCGGCGATCTTATCAAAGGAAAGCTCCCGAAACCAGTTGCTGTAGAGATGCTGCAGCAGGTACATACTTTCATGGGGATAATCTCCGGCCACCAGCCACGCCTCCCGGAAGACTTTAAAGGAATTCAGGAAGGACAGCACCGAGATCGTGTACAGAGACGGCTTCAGATTAGGAAGGGTAATTTTTGTAAAACACTGCCACTCTCCGGCCCCGTCCACCCGGGCTGCCTCATAAATCTGCTCCGGGATAGCCGCCAGCCCTGCCAGCCAAAGAATCATATCATACCCCACATTCTTCCACAAATAGCTGATCACCAGAACCCAGAAGGCCATGCCGGAGCTCATCCAGGAGACCTTTTCCATTCTCATTCCTTCCAATACGCCGTTCAGCAGTCCGTTAGAATGAAACAGCACTTTCCACACCAGCACTACAGAAGCCGCAGGGACCGCCATAGGCAGCAGAAAAGCGCTTTTGAAAAAATTCCTTCCGGGCAGGGCCTTCTGCAGAAGCACTGCCAGAAACAGGGACAGAATAATCAGGGCCGGAATACAGACTGCCGTAAACCGCAGCGTATTTCTCACCGCCAGGCGAAAAGCCGTATTTCCGAAAATCTCCGCGTAATTTTTCAGCCCTGTCCATTCTCCTGTAACCGCGCTCTGAAAAGAACGGAGCACCACTACCCCGAAGGGCAGCAGCGCAAAGACAATCACTCCCAGAAAATCCGGCAGGAGAAAAAGCACTCCTGCCAGATTTCTCTTTCTATTCCGCCAGGTACAAGTTGATGGTCTGCATGACCGCATTGACTGTCTCTTCTTCACTCATCTCACCATCCAGGCAAAGTCTCACATTTTCCAGTACCGTATCCCTCACGATCTGATCTGTGTAGGCCGGCGTATCCAGACTCTCCGCCAGCGCGGTGAAGTTTTCCGCTTCCTCCTGTGTCATCCAGATATAAGTAAACTCCACGAACTCTCCTGTGGATGAGTCGGAAGAGGCCATGCTGTAGTCCGTCTCCTCCCCCCATGCGTAGCTGGAAAGAAGGGATTCAAAGGCCGACCGGTTTACCGGCAGCGGGAAGTACAGGTTCTGTGTCTGCACCTCCTTTGAAAGCAGGAAACAGATAAAATCCATAGCCTCCTCCTGCCTGTCGGAAGTGCTGACCACCCCGTAAATATTAGAGGGAACAAACACCCCGGATTCCTGGCCGGGCATAGGAATATAGCTGCAGTTTCCGGTCTGACTGTTTACCGTGGCGATTTCACTGGTGGAAAAATAAGTGGTAATCTGTCCCAGCTTCATCTGAAACTCTCCCTGAAGCAGCCCGATCATTCCATACAGGAAATCCCCGTCCCAGTTCAACGTGCTGTTGCTGTAGAAATAATCCCGGATGCCCGCTTTATATTCATCCATATATTCCTGCCCGTACGCAGATACCAGATTGGCCATCTGCACATCGTAGGCCTCCTTTACCAGGCTTACGTATTCGCTCAGCTTTTCGCTGTCAATGGTGCCGTCCTCCTTCCGCCAGCTTCCGGCGCATACCGGGTACAGCGCTTCCGCCAGACCCGCCGCGTCCGTGGGTCCGATAGCGGGCTTTCCCGCATCGGCCTGCAAAAGCAGGTTTTTCAGATCCTCCAGGCTTTCCACCTGACGAATCACATCTGACTCACCAACCAGGACCGGAATCGTAAATCTTCCCGGCACAGCCCAGACGCCGTCCTCTGTGCGGTACGTATCCGTGATATTCTCCAGCAGTCCTTCACTTTCCGACAGCTCCTCCACCAGAGCTGAAAGATCTGCCAGAAGTCCCTGTTCCCGGTACGTGTCCACAGACATTCCATCCAGCAGGAGAAGATCCGGCCCGTTTCCCGCCAGAATATCCGTATTCAGGGTGCGCAGGGCGTCGGAAACCGTTATTCCGTCCTCCCCGGTCAGGCCCACCTGGTAATTGATATACACATCCGGATTCGCTGTCTGATACAGCACAATCGCCTGACGCAGCTCGGTGTTGTCCTCCAGAGAATAGATGGTCAGCTCTGTCTCCGGCACAGCAGGCGTATCCGCGGAATACTCATATTTCAAAATCTTGCCGCTTCCATTCTCATCCTGAACCGCCGCGTAGAATACTTCTCCCGACGCTTCCAGGGCGATCAATCCCACAGAAGGGCTGGCCAGAGAGCAAAGGGTTCCATCCACGATCTGTTCCACCACGCTGCCTCCTGCCGTATGCGAGAAAATCCCCTCCTCAGTAGCGTAATACAGACGGTCTCCCTCCTCCGCAAACACGATGGGATAGGTGGTGCTGGTCATAGACTGATAATTGGCCCCCGGAGTATACAATGCCTCGTTCAGGCTTTCATCTCTGGCCTGGGGCTCTCCGCTTATAAGGTCAACTCCCTGAATCTCGCTTCCCGTCAGCAGGAGCGCCTGATTCTGAAATACGCCCATGGCATCCACCGCGTCCGACGCCGGCAGCTCCAGAACCGTCTCTCCGCTGCTTCGGTCCAGAGTCATGGCCTGTCCGTTGGAGGTGAGAGCTGCCAGGCTTCCCCCGTCGCTTACAGCAAGGTTCGTTATAAAGATCTGATCCGGTATAGGAAAGGCCTGAGCCTGACCATCTCCTTCAAAATTCAGGATCTGCCAGATATACCCATCCTCCGAATCCCCATCCTCTGTCATAATCACCGCCGCGCCGCCTCCCTGACGGTCCAGAGTGCCGGTAACAGTGTAGGCCGATTCATACTCCGGCGGAAGGGAGGCCGCCAGCTCCCAGGTCTCACCTCCGTCCCGGCTGTCAAAAAGCCCGAACTTAGATTCCCCGTTCTCTCCCTCTTCATAATTCCCGGCAAGCCGCAGAGTACCGTCCTCCATACGGACAAGATCCATTATACTCTGCACCGGTATCTCCAGACTGGTCTCCAGATATCTGCCCATGGCGGCCGCGCTCTCCTCCTGGGCAAAGCCCTGTATTCCTCCAAGGCTGGCCGCGCAAAGCCCCGCGCTTAAGACCGCTGCTGTGATTCTCTTCCATTTCATTTTCTTACTCCTCCTCATTTTGCTTCATTTCTGAATGTTTTGATGGAATGAGAGACCGCAGCGAGGACAATCCGCCTGGCGCCTTTTGACCCCCACCATCCTTTTATGAAAGTATAAAACAGGAACCTCTAAAAAACCTCTAAAATATCCGGGATAAAACAGCAGAACGCGCGCCGCAACAGCCCGGCAGTGCTGCGAGGTATTTAGCCTGGGCTCCGCTTGGCTCGTTGCCCGCGGAAATAAAAAAGAAACCAGAAGTCCTGCCGAAGCCTGGTTCCCTTCTGGTTTCCTGTTTTTCTTCTTTTTCAGTGCCTTTCCCGGCCGTCGGCCGCTAGTCCAGCTTCACATCTGCCAGCTCCTTGGGCGGAAGCTGTCTGGAAGAATTCTTCTGATATTTCTTCAGCTCTGCCGCCGCTTTTGCCAGGGGCGCGTTCGTACCGGCTCCGGCCATACAGCCTCCCGGACATCCCATTCCCTCGATCATGCAGCCCTTCAGCTTTCCTGCCTTGGCAAGGGTCAGCATCTTCTTGCACTCCGTCAGGCCCTCCGCATGTTCAATATGAACCTCCACTTCCGGATAATACTCATGGAGACAGGCTTCAATGGCGCTGGATACGCCTCCTGCCACCGCATACCCTCTTCCGGCGGCGGAAGCATTGTCCACCGGTGTCTCTCCCTTATAGGAAGCGGGATCGATGCCCTTGGCCTCGAACATCCCCACCAGCTCTTCAAAGGTAATGACGAAATCCACATCGCTGCGCACATCCTCTCTGGATGCCTCCAGCTTCTTGGATGCGCAGGGCCCGATGAATACCACGTGGGCGTCCGGGTACTGCTTTTTAATGGTTCTGGCCGTAGCCACCATAGGCGTCAGCTCCTGGGAAATATTTCCCTTCATATCCGGGAAAAACTTCTGAGCCATCATAATCCAGGAAGGACAGCAGGAAGTAAGCAGGAAGGGGATCTCCCCGGTGCTTACCTTCTCCGCATAATGGCGTGCCTCAGAAGCCGCTCCGATATCGGCTCCCAGAGCCACCTCAAATACATCGGCAAATCCCAGATCCAGCAGAGCGTCCCGCAGCTTTCCGGAAGTGACATCCGGGCCGAACTGGCTTACAAAGGCAGGAGCCACCTCCGCCACAATCTGCTTGCCCTCCTTCAGGGCATGAGCAAGCTGGAAAATCTGGGATTTGTCTGAAATCGCCCCGAAGGGACAGCTTACCATGCACATTCCGCAGGAAACACATTTATCATTATTGATATGAGCCCGTCCCAGATTATCGCTTTCAATGGCATTAACCCCGCAGGCTCTGGCACAGGGGCGCTCCTTCTTGGCAATGGCATCGTAGGGACAGACCGATTTGCACTTTCCGCACTTTACACATTTCTCCTGGTCAATAACCGCCTTCCCTTTTATAATGCGGACAGCTCCTCTGGGGCAGATCTCCTTGCAGGGATGAGCCACGCATCCCCGGCACATATTAGAAACCTCATACATCTTCTCCTCGCAGGCATCACAGGCAGAGGGGATCACCTGCATCAGAGGCGGCTCATAATATTTCTCGTCAATATTGCTGGCCTCCAGCCCTGCGGTAATATGGACAGCCGCGTCCTCCGGACGCAGAGACATACCCATGGCCAGACGCACTCTCTCACTGGCTACTGCCCTTTCCCGGTAAATACTTTCCCGGTAGGTGGCCTTCTCCTGTACGATCTTGTAGGGGATCGCTTCAATGTCCGCTACCAGTGTTTCCGGCTCTGACTCAAAGCCGGCCTTGGCAATCTCTTTAAAAACTCTCCTGCGGATTCTTTTTACATTTGTATCCAGACTTCGCATACTTTTTCCTGCCTTTCTTTTCGTATTCCGAAACAGTTTTTCTGGCTTTATGATAGCAAGAAATTTTATGATTGTAAAGGAACAGCTGTTAAGGCAATATACAATTTTTCAGCTGTGTTTCGTCATATACTTTTCCCCTTTACTTTTTCTCTTCTTCTGTCTCTTCAAATCCCAAATTCCATGAATAGCTTCTGCAAATATTCCGGATCAGAGGCCGCGCGCACGCTTTCCTGAATCCGTCCGCTCCTGTCAAGTGCAAGAAGCAATCGGTTCATCCGTTCCTCGCCTTCACGGCGGCCCTCTTCTCGGCCCTCCATACGGCCCTCTTCTCGGCCCTCCTCACGGGCCTCCTCTCGTTCCTGCCGCATATGTCTTTCTTCATCATATTCATAGATGCTCACACTTTTCACCTCCGCCCTGTATGTTCTCAAAAATTCTTCCAAAATTCCCTCCTGTATACACTCCGTAATGGCACGTTCCACCGCCGCTTCCAGCGTCTCCTTTTTGGCATACCGCCGCACTCTGGAAGTATATTCTGAGTATTCTTTCAAGGTGGGGCACGCATCTAAAAGCTCCTGATTATGACCTGGATTGATATTCAGCATAACTGCTTTAAGCTCCAGCCAATACTCTTCCTCCTGAACCTCATACAAATCTGAAAGCCGGAGAAGCTCCATATCCGGGCGCTCTTCTACTCCATTATAAAATATGAGAAACCTGGGAGTGGGAACTTTTACCTTTCTTCTTCCATATAGATTTTCGTTCTTCGTAATAACAGAATACAAATCTGACACATACATCAGATAGCGCAGCGGCAGATTCAGACTGTAGGTGGACTGATGTTCATAAAGATTCAGCTGGAAGGCAATAAGAAATGATATGTCATTGTGCATAGACATATAAATAGCATTTTCCAGTGTGTTCACCGTCAACAGCTCCGGATCCTGATAGTTCGTCTGATTTACTGCATTATACAGCTTCAGCAGCTCTTCCTTATTGCTGAATATCATCTCAAATAATCTTGCCTTATACGTTCTCGAGACATTTGAGGAATTCTCGTTTTCCTGCTGTCTGCCATACTCTGACCCTTCCGGAAGCACTGCTTCGGAAGCGCTGAGCAGTTCCTTTTCTCTTGTTTGTTTCATAGGATACCCCCTTCGTATGCAGGAGGCATCACATCCGACTTCCCTTCCAGACACCTCTCTGCTGTATTTTATTTAAAGCAAAGAGATTTTCTGATGATCTGTCTGAGAAGTGAAATCAGAACGGCAGCGCCGCAAAGAATATAAAATAGACTGGTCAGAAATACTTGCTTTTCTGTATTATAACATATCGTTTGAAATATTTCTATATTGTTTTTTGTTTTAAATTGCTTCTCCGTAG
>DVGK01000110.1 GCA_018712785.1 Candidatus Choladousia intestinavium
AAAAGATTCCGGTTGAGACCCTTACCGTACACAAGGCTGACTTGTGTGCGGTTTTTCTTTACTTCATACAAAAAACCGGCTTCCGCGGACTCCGGAACCGGCTGTACCATACGATCTGCAATTCTGAAAGATTGACTATTATAAAACATTTTAGGAAGGAGAACGAAAGAAAATGGATTTATTGAAGGGAGATCTTAAAAGGCTCTATCACAAATTTCTGCTGCCGTCTTTTGCCAGCGCCCTGATGATTTCCATCTATTCCTTTGTAGATACCATCGCAGTGGGCCAGTACGCCGGTCCTGCCGGCACTGCGGCCATCGCTGTGGTTACGCCCCTTTATGGTATTTTTACCTTTCTAGCCATCCTCTGCGGAGTAGGCGGCGCCGTACTGCTTGGAAAATCCAGAGGAGAGGGAAATTATGAGAAAGGAAATTCCTACTTTACTGCTTCCCTGATTTTAATTTCCATTTTTACCTTGATTGCCTGGGTTATTTTTCTTACTTTTTCTGATCCCATCCTGAGATTTTTCGGGGCGGACGACGCTCTCATGCCAGAAGTAAGAAGCTATGCCAAGTGGCTGATCTGGTTCCTGCCGGTTTTTCTTCTCCCCACTTCCCTGGGCGCCTTTCTCAGAAATGACGGCGCGCCCAGGCTGGCCATGGCAGCTGTGATCTGCGGAGGCTGTGTGAATGTATTCGGAGACTGGTTTCTGGTATTTCCCATGAATATGGGGTTATCAGGAGCCGCGCTGGCTACTCTCATTGGAAACGGAGTGCAGGCTTTGATTATGCTGTCGTACTTTTTCTGCCCCTCCTGTCAGCTGCGGCTGGTCCTCCCCTCCAATCTTTTGAAGGCCTTCCGGAAAATCCTTTCCGTGGGCATTGGAGCCAGCGTCATTGATTTCGCCACCGTATTTCTGATTATTCTGATTAACAATCAGATCATGCGCTATGGAAACGCGACAGACCTGGCCGTCTACGGCGTGGCAGCCACCATTGCCGCCCTGTTCCAGGCCATGTTCTGCGGCGTGGGGCAGGCCATTCAGCCCATTGTATCTGCCAATTTCGGCGCAGGCCAGCATGGACGATGCCGCGAGGTATGGCAGATGTCTTTTGCCACCGCGCTGCTTCTGGGCGTAATTTTCGTACTGACCTGCATGCTGTTTCCCACCCAGATTGTCCAGATCTTTATGGCCGTCAATCCGGATGTGCTGGCAGCCGCGCCAAGGATCCTGCGGCTTTACTGCCTTCTGTTTATTTTCCAGGGCATTACCGTCCTGTCCACCTACTATCTTCAGAGCATTATGCAGAACCGTCAGTCCATGATCGTCGCTCTCTTAAGAAGCGCTGTCTTAAGCGGAGGATTGCTGTTTCTGCTCCCCTTGCTGTTTGGCATTACAGGAGTCTGGATTGCCCTGCCGATTTCAGAATGTATCACGGCTGCCGCCGGCCTCATCTTCGTCCGGAGCAATCATCAGAATCTTTCCGATGCTTCCAGACCGTCCAGCCAGGCTTCCACATAATCAAAGCAGTTTTTTATGGAAGCTTTACCAGATCCTGCTCCTTGTTTTCCTCATCCATGATAAAAGCCAACTCGCAGTCACCTTTTCTTAAAAGTTCTTTTCCCTCGTAGCTCTCATTAATTGTAAGCCCGATCTGGTATTTCTGGCGAAATTCTACCGCCATCTCAAAAATCCGGTAGCCTGCGCTGATGGAAACAGACCTCTCATCGGAGACTGCCTTCTGAAATAATTTTCTGGACGCCTCCCGGTGCAGCTCTACCATTTTCTTTGCATAAGGCAACAGCATTTCTCCATACGCATTCAAGGCAATCGTTCGTTTGCTCCGGTCAAAAAGAGCCACCCCGTACTCTTTTTCCAAAACGTGGATATGCTTCGAAAGAGAAGACGAGGTTGTATATAGTCTCTCTGCCGCTTCCCCCAGGCGTCCTTCTTCCGCGATTACCAGAAATTCTTCCAAATATTCAATTTCCATCCCTTTCTCCCAACCCCATTTCAGAATATTCTTACTTATCTTTTATCATATCATTCTTTCCTTCTGTTTTCAAACAGGGATTGAGAAAAGGGTGTTATAGTCTCTGTATCGCGTCCATAGCCAGCTGAGATCTCTCGCACTCTTCAGCTGCCATGGTAATCTGCCAGCAAAGAGGGCTTCCTTTCATGTGTTCTGCCGCATAGCTCAGCCCATTAGTCCTTTCGTCCAGGAAAGCTCGGTCGATCTGATTGGGATCTCCCAAAAGAATAATTTTCGTATCTTTTCCTGCCCGGGTAATAATTCCTTTTACCTGCGCCGGCGTCATATTCTGGGCCTCGTCAATGATCAGATACGTTTTTTCGATGGAGCGTCCCCGGATAAAGTTCATGGCCTCTGCTTTAATCAGGCCCCGGTCGAAGATTTCTTCGATTTTCCCGGACAGCTCTGCTTCATTGGAATACCGCTCTTTCTCGTCTGAGTCAATTAACTGCTCCAGATTGTCGATCACCGGCCTTAAGAGGGGAGAGATTTTATCCTGCTCATCCCCCGGCAGAAAGCCTATATCCGCGTCAAACTGAGCGTTAGGCCGGCAGATCAGGATTCTCCGGTACTCCCCGTTGGGATTGTTCAGGACCTTCTCCAGTCCCACTGCCAGAGAATAAAAGGTCTTGCTGGTGCCTGCCATGCCTTTTATAATTACAAGGGGCGCTTTCTGGGCCGGCTGCATCAGAGCTTCCTGCATAAAATACTGCCCGGCATTTCTGGGCTTCACTCCGTAGGGAAGGCTTTTCCTGTATGCAAGCTTCCGGATGACGCCCTCCTCTACCCGCCCAAGCTGCGTCTTCTTCTCTGACTGGTCGGCTCTCAGGATCACAAATTCATTCTCATACAGCTGAGGAATCCAGGTACGGCCTTCCGCATCTGCGCAGTAAACCTCCCCTGCTGGAATCCCTTTTTTCTTGAACTCTTTAAAGGCTTCCTCCGGCACATAGACTTCTATCCGTCCCTGGTACTGATCCTCCTGTTCCGCTACTTGTTCCGCCGTAAAATCCTCGGCAGGAATTCCCAGAATCTGTGCCTTGATTCGAAGCAAAATATCCTTTGTAACTAAAATCACCGGCAGATCTCTGCTGTCAGACAGGCCTTTGCAGACTTTCAGTATCCGGTTGTCTGATTTGTGCTCCGGCAGATCCGGCGGCAGTTGTACATCCAGAAAGTTTTTTTCAACCCGAAGTCTCCCTCCCCCAGCCATTGAAACTCCCTCCAGGAGGCTCCCTCTCACTCGGAGCTGCTCCAGAAAACGGATGGCTTTCCTTGCGTTTGCTCCATTTTCTCCTTCTTCCTTTTTCAGCTGATCCAGTTCTTCCAGTACAGCCAGCGGAAGTACCACCTCGTTTTCCTGAAAACATTCCGGCGCATAAGGCGACTGAATCAGAACATTGGTATCCATTACATAGATCTTTCCCATACAGATTCCCCTTTTCGTTTATACGATCTGTTCTCCTGCAGCGGCAGAAGAAAATCTGACACCTTTATTCTACTCAGTCTATTTTCAGTTTTTCTATCCTTCTTATGTAAATCTTTGTAAACTACAGGAAAAACTTCCCATTTTTATTAACTATTTCTTCCTATAGTCAGCTGGTGCAGTCTTTCTGACATAATAACCATGAGGATCAAGAGCACCAGAAGATAATAGGGGTACAGGGCCACAGATATGTACTGAGCCAGCATCCCGAATACGGGAGGCGCCAGACAGGTTCCCACATAGGCAAAAGCCATCTGAACACCGATAATGGCCTGACTTTTGTCCGCGCCGAAATTAGCCGGTGTCTCATGGATAATGGAAGGATAGATGGGCGCACAGCCGCACCCGATCAGAATCAGTCCCGGATAAAGGCCGATTTCACCCAGGGGAAGCATCACCAGCAGAATTCCCACTGCTCCCACTGCCTGTCCCAGCCGAATCATATTCCTATCGCTGACCTTCAGGGTAATAAATCCTGACACAAACCGTCCTGCTGTGATTCCCAGATAAAAGAGACTGGCCAGGCCGGCTGCCTCTTCTGCGGGAATGCCCCGGTAAAGAGTGCAGTAGCTTGCAGCCCACATGCCCGCTGTCCCCTCCACCGCGCAGTAGCAGCAGAAGCATACCAGCACTTCTTTGACTCCACGGTATTTTAAAATCTCCGGAAGGCTCATCTGAGATGGCTTCCTGTTCTCCTCAATAAAGTCCCCGATCTCCAGTCCCGTCTTTTTCTTCCAGAGGGGCAGGGAAAGAAAAAGAATCGCTGTCAGCGCAATCTGAAGAACGGAAATCAATCTGTAGCCGCCGTGCCATCCCGCGCCGCCGGAAATGGCCCATCCCATAATCACAGGTCCGGCGCTGGCTCCCACTCCCCACATACAGTGCAGCCAGCTCATATGCCTTGCGGGATAATGAAGGGCTACAAAATTATTTAATGCCGCATCCACGCTTCCCGCTCCCAGTCCATAGGGAATGGCCCACAGACAGAGCATCCAGAAAGAACCGGACATAGAAAAGCCAAACAGAGCCACTGCTGTGATACATACGCTGAAAGCTGTTACCTTCCCTGCCCCCAGCAGACGCGTCATCCGGTCGCTGGCCAGGCTGGATACGATGGTTCCTCCTGCAATAATCATAGAAATCACTCCGGCCCAGGAGACAGATGCCCCCAGTTCCTGATACATGCTGGGCCAGGCGGAACCCAGAAGGGAATCCGGCAGGCCCAGGCTGATAAAGGCCAGATAAATTATCCCAAGTAAAAGCGATGTCATTTCATACTCCTCCTTTGCGTGATCCTTTACTTCCGAATCAATTCAGCTTTTCCGTATAACCGTAACGATTGTACTGCTTTCCAGGTCTTGCTTCCATAAGAATTGCGTACTATACTATAAAGAAAACGACATTTTGGAGATACGATATGGTCAAAGAATGTTTTATGAAGATTGATTCCGAGGGAAGAGAATTGGTAAGTCACGGTTCACCTTCCTTTCCCTGTGCCTGCTATCACACTACCTCCAGACAGGGGGACGTTCCCTGGCACTGGCATCAGGAGTTTGAAGTAATCTACATTAACAGCGGCACAGTCCGCTGCTCCGCGGGAGACCGGCGTTTTCTCCTGCAGGAAGGAGATGCTGTTTTTATAAATTCCGGCGTGCCCCACGCTCTGTTTCAACGCCTTGGAAATTCCTATGACGAACACGACATCGTCTTTCATCCCCGCCTTGTATACGGCGAGGTGGGGAGTGTCTTTTATGACAAGTACCTTCTTCCACTGCTGCGCTGCAGCGCCCTCCCCGGCCTGAAGCTTTCCTCGGAAATCCCCTGGCAGAAAGAAGCAATTCTTCAGATCCGTCAGGCCATCTCCTGTTTTCTGGAAGAACAGGAACTCTTTGAGCTTTCTCTGCGGAATGCCCTTTCCTCCTTCTGTGGAATCATATGGAAAGAAAATCAGAATATAATAGGGCCGGCAGCCTTAAAGCCGCCGGCCTCCATGGATCGGGTTCAAAAAATGCTGGATTATTTCCACGCTCACTACCAGGATCCCATCTCTCTGGATGAGCTTTCCGCTCAGGCCAACATCTGCAAGCGGGAATGCCAGCGAATTTTCAAGTCTGTGCTTGGTCTGACTCCCTCCCAGTACTTTGAGCAGTACCGGCTGAGCATGTCGGTCAGCCTGCTTCTGGGAACAGACGAAAGCATTATAGATATCTCCGGGAAGTGCGGCTTTCAAAGTCCCAGCTATTTTACGAAGCTGTTCAGAAAGCGGTACGGCATAACCCCTTCCCGGTTCCGGGCTGCGCAGGTTCCGTCCTCTACTTTGTCATAAACAGAATCCCCAGGGTGTTGGGGCCGCAGTGACAGGAGATGGTGCAGCTGGCCTGAGTAATATAGATATTCTCAAAGTCCATGGTTTCCATCACTGTCTTTTTTACCTGCGAGAGATATTCCCCGTCAATACCGGAGTGGGTGATAAACAGCCGGCTCCGGTCTATATCCGGATACATTTTCAGCCTGTCCTTTACGTAGTTTCCCAATACTTTTTCCAGTTTCCCCCTGTATTTTTTCCCTACAGTCATAGAGCCATCCCGGTTCTGTACTTCAATGCAGGGCTTTAATCCCAGGGCGTTGGCGCCGAAAGCCACCACCGCGGAGCAGCGCCCTCCTGCCCGCATAAACTCCAGGGTATCCAGAATGAAGCTGGCATGCACTTTCCCGGTCATTCTTTTCAGCTCCTCTGCGATCTCACTTGCTTCCATTCCGGCCTCAATCATATCTGCCGCTTTCAGAACCAGAAGTCCGATCCCTGTCGAAAGATTGCAGGAATCCACCGGGTATACGTGTCCCAACTCCTGTGCGGCCAGGACGCAGTTCTGATGGGCGCTGGACAAAGCTCTCCCAAGATTCAGATGAATCACGTCATAGCCGTCTTCCACCCATTTTCTGAAGTAATCCATATACTCGGAAACGTTGATAGCGGCGGTTTTGGGAAGCTGCCGTCTCTCCCGCCAGGCCCGGTAAAGGTCCTCCGGATGGATGTCCACATTATCCTGATAATCCTTTCCCTCCAGGATAACATGGAAGGGATAGAAATGAACCTGATATTTCTCCTGCAGTTCTGTTCCCAGATCGCAGGTGCTGTCTGCGCTTAAAATAATTTTTCTCTCCATATCAGACAAAACCCTCTCTTTTAACTGTATCTGTTTTCGACTATTCTATCACAGATTTCAGTTTTGTAAAAATTTTTTTCAGAATATTTAATCGGAAAAGCCCTCCATCTCAAAAAGGCTCATTTGATGGCCTTGTTCGGCCTTTCTGACAGAACCGGCTTTTTCCATTTCAATCAATCCCTCAGGAAGCTCTTCCAGGAAAGACGACAGCTCCCCGGAGTAGGTAAGGATCAGTTCCTCCTTTGCCCGGGTCATTCCCACATAAAACAGGCGGCGTTCTTCCTGGATATCCGTCTCGTACTTTTTACTTTCAAAGGGAATCTGCCCCTTTCTTGCTCCGTAGAGGATCACGGCGGGAAATTCCAGTCCCTTGGAGCCATGCAGAGTCATGAGAGTCACCGCGTCTCCGTTATATTTCTTTTCGCCGCAGCGTTTCAGATCACTTTCCACTCCCAGAAGCAGCCCGTTTAAAAGCTCCTCCATAGTAGGGTAGAAAACCGCGATCTCCTGAAGCCTTTTCATCTCTTTTCGCTCTGTCCAGCCCCAGTCCTCCATCCACATTCCCAGGATTTCATCGGGAAGCGTTTTATCCAAAAGAGAGGTATATCTGTCAGCTGTGTTTCTGTAAATCTCCATGGACATCTCATCTTCCGGAAGTCCCCACAAAAGCTTCAGGCAGAGAGCCCGCTCCTTCTCGCAGGTCAGGCTTCTGAAGAAAGCGATGGTTCCTCTGACTTTGTCCTCCTTCAGAAAATCCTCCCTTCCTGCCACCACATAAGGAATTCCTTCCTTTTTGAGACAATTCTCCAGCAGACGCGCCTCCTGATGGGTGCGGTAAAGAACCGCGATCTCTCCAAAGGAGCGTCTTTCTCCTTCGCCCTGACTTCTGCTGTTTTCCTGTGCCTCCAGCATGCCGATTCCTCCGGTCAGCCGGTTGATTTCTTTTACCACAAAAATCCCTTCGCTCATTTCCGTTCCCGCCTGCACCAGGCGAACCGGGTACTGTGCGGAACGATTCGAATGAAGAGGGACTCTCTCTCCGGGATTTTTGCGGATCACAGCCTGTGCTGCCTGCAGAATAGGCTCCCCCGACCGGTAATTTTCCTTCAGATGAATCTCTTCAAAGGCTATCCCGTCCTCTTTCAGCTTACGAAAACATCCGGCGTCTGAGCCTCTGAATCCGTAAATAGCCTGATCCGGGTCTCCGATTGCGAATAATTGTCTTCCTCCTGCATTCCAGGCCATAAGGAGCTGATACTGCAGAGGATTGATATCCTGGAACTCATCTACGCAAAGATAAGAGAAATGGCTTCGCCATTCCTGTCCGCCGGGCTCCCTGGCCGCCAAAAGGGCTTCCAGCAGAAGATCGTCAAAATCCATGGCATTCTGCGCGGCCAGCTTTTCCCTGTAGGCTTCCAGAACTGCCGTCTCCTGCCCCTGAGGTTCTTCCCCGTTTTTCCATCGGGAAATTTTCAGAAGGATTTCCCCCGGCTTCTCAGAAAGTCCATACTCTGCTTTCAGTTCTTTAGCAAGCTCCAGGGTCTCTGTCTCGTCCACCAGCCGAAATTGCCTGCCCCCTTCTCTGAGAATCTTCAGGCAGAGGGAATGAAAAGTGCCAATCTGCATATCCTGAAGCTCTCTTTCCTTTCCCAAAGCTCTCCGCAGACGCTCCCTCAGCTCTCCGGCTGCCTGATTCGTAAAGGTTACAGCCGTAATCTCCCAGGGTTTTACCCCGTATTCCTCCATCAGACAGGAAATATGCGACACCAGAGTTTTTGTTTTTCCGGTCCCCGGTCCGGCGATGACAGCTATTCTGGGCGCCTTTGAACGAACCGCTTCCTCCTGTTCCGGATTCAGGAGCTCTCCTGCTTCCATTTTCGCTTCTGACATTTTCTTCGGTTTTTCTATCGCTTTTTCGTCCGGTTTTTCTTTCGCTTTTCCTCCCGTTTTTCTCTCCGCTTCCTGCTTTTTTGCCTTTGACCCGGCCTTCTTTTCCTCATCCATTCCCAGCAGGGAAAAGAAGTCCATCTGTCCGCTTGTGTTGGAAAGCTCCTCTTCTCCAAAAAGACGAATTTTCCCGTATTCTCCATCGTACCCCGGAACTCTCTCTACCTCTCCTTCTCTGAGGCGGCGGATTCCCTCCGCGATTCTGCTTCCTGCCGCGCCGCGAATCTCTTCTATGGGAAGACTGCGGAGAATTTCAAACTCCGCTCCCAGGCGCTCCAGCATATTCCAGTACTGTTTCTGTGCTTTCACGCTGGCAGAGGAACATCCCATGGACGCGCCGATCACCTCCGGGAGAGGCACCAGGCTCTGGAATCCTTTGGCTTTCTCCGGCACAAATCCATCCGAACGGTCCGCCAGCTGTTCCACCCGGTGAGAGACTCCGATGGTAATTTTCCTGCCGCAGACCGGGCAGACGCCCTGGTACGCTTCCGTCTCCTCCGGGCTCAGGCAAAGGCCGCACTTGCGGTGACCGTCCAGGTGATATTTCCCTTCCTCCGGGAAAAATTCAATGGTTCCGGCAAGGCCCCTTCCGGTCTCGATCGCTGTTTTCAGCTCCGGATAGGACAGACCTGCTTCCAGGAGATTGGCCTCCCTTCCCAGTTTGGCCGGAGAGTGGGCATCTGAATTGGAAATCAGCTGATAACGATCCAGGGCAGATACCCGCCAATTCATAGGCGGGTCTGAGGAAAGACCTGTTTCCACAGCATGAACCCAGGGACTCAGATCCTCAAAGCATTCCTCCACCGTGTCAAAACCGGAAAAAGCTCCGAAAAGGGAAAAATGCGGCGTCCAGATATGGGCCGGAACGTAAATGGCCTCCGGGCAGAGCTCCAGGGTAATCTCCAGCAGTTCTTTACAGTCCAGTCCCAGAATCGGACGCCCGTCCGAATGTATATTCCCGATCTCTTCCAGTTTTCTGGACAGCTTTTCCGCCTCCGAAAGACCCGGAAGCAGAATCAGGCTGTGTACCTTCCTTACTCTTCCGCCTTTTTTGTAAATCGAACTGATCTCTCCTGTCACCACAAAGCGCGGGCGGTCATCTCCCGCCGTTTTATCCCGGATCCGGTACTCCTCTTTCAGCGTGTACAGCCCTTCTCCGGCCGGTTCAAGCTTTTCCTTAAGCTCTTCCCTCCAGGCAGGATGGGTAAAATCTCCTGTTCCGATCAGTCCGATCCCCTTCCTGGCCCCCCAAAGCTCCAGATACTCCGGGGTGCAGTCTTTGCTGGTCGCCCTGGAATACCGGGAGTGAATATGTAAATCTGCTATGTACATGTAAATTCCTTCTTTTCATTTGTCTCACAGCTTCCTCTGGCCGCGGTCTGATTTTCTGCCCTGCTTTCCAGATTGGGAGCTGTTTCGGTTGCCTCTGTTCTTTCCTCATGTTATCATGAAATTTTCTGCTCCTCAAGAGTGTCCGTCTTTAACTCATCCCTGCGGTATTCCAAAATATCTCCCGCAAAGTACAATATAATTGGCTATTATGCGTTTAAATTAATTGATCTCTTTTTATATTCTCAATGATTTTCCCGATATTACACGTCACTTTTCCTTTACACTTATGAATCTCCTCATTGATTTTCTTCTCCTGTGCAATCGCTATATCTACGTTCTTTGCCAGTTCTCCGATAGCGGAATTTTTCTTTGGATTTACGCCAGTTCTTGCTAACAGCAGTTTATAAATGAATGTCTGATTACCATCTTTCTCATTTTTAATAATCTTCTCTTCATTCGGCTTAATATCTTCTTCATAAGCATTTTCAAAGTGAAGAAGTAAAAACAATTCAAAGGCCGGATTGCTTACCGCAAGGATATTTTCTGCCTCTCCTAATGCTACAACCTCATCATAATCCCGCACCTTTTCTTCAAAAATATCTGCGTCAAACACGATAATCATTTTATCCCGCTCTCTGTCAAAGGAGATATCTAGGTTTTCTTTCTGGCTCTCCGCAAAAGCAATTAATTTTCTCGGGAAACTAATATCCTTATCTTCCTCCGTTTTCTCAAGCAGTCGAATGTCTATCAACGGGTGAATATTCAGAGATTTGCGAATATCTATCGGTTTGCGAAAATACCATGTTTCTGTATTTGCCCCTTCACAAATAAAAAAATATTTGCGATATGGCTCTCTTTGTTCTTCGTTATCTGTACTTCTGCTGTTCCAATTGGTATAACTTCTAACAGGAGCCATACCTATTCCTCCTCTCTGAACTCAAATGTGCTAAATACAGGAATTGCGCCATATCTTCCTTCCAGATACGCCTTGCTCAGAACTTTATCATACCTCTCTTTGAAACGATCTAAGGAATAAATTACACTCGCATTATCTGCATTACGTTCAACAAACCATATCTCGTCTCGCCTGAAAATACTCTGATCCATGATAGAGGATTCATGCGTTGTAAAAAGTAACTGCATACGTTCTTTTTCATGCAGCTGCATGAACAGCTGCAAAAAGCGTTCTGTCAGCTTCGGGTGCAGACTTCTTTCCAGCTCATCCACCACATACAGCATATCTTCCCGTTTATTGAGCAGCATATCCATTAAATCAAACAAACGTCTTGTACCATCAGACTCTTCCTCAAACCCAAAGTCAAAAAAAGACTTCACATGATTCAGCCGAATTGTTGTCACTTTCGGCTCTGAATGTCCTTCAACCTTAATATTAAAGAAACTCTCATTCGATCTCATGGTCATTCTAAAAAAGGGGTTTTCCTGTTCCTCAATCCGATTCTTCACATGGCCCATAACCCTATCAAATACTGCTTTTGGCATGGCATTTGATAATTCATCTAAAGAGATTTCCTCTATTTTTATTTTGCTGATTCCTGTGTCAAATGTTTCAATCAGTTTATTAATTAACTTTAAAGAGTCCGTATCGTAATAATACTCTAAATCAATCAGTGGAGTATTTGGTGTAATTACCGCGATATGATTCTGTATCCAATCGTATACATCTTTAAAAAATAACATTTTAGAACGTACGGTATATTTCTTGCCACGATTCATTTCCGTCAAAAATAAAGAAGTTTCATTGCCTGCAAAATCATCTGCATAAATCTCAAATTTATTTTTCTCTGCATTTGACAAAGTAATCGCTTCATCTAATACCGGACGTTTATTTCCTTCTCTCTCAAACAGACATCGCGCGGATCCGTTCTGATACAACTCATATAACCATTCCGCTGTGACCTTTCTTTTGCTTAAAATCGCAGAAAAACCATAAGCATAGAATTTATCGGCAACAGTGATCTGTAATTCAAAACTACTTTCTTTTTCTTTATTTTCTTCTCTGTTTTTACAGAACATACCTGCCGCTTCTATCGGAATACCTTTACTTATACACTCTTTGAAAAAGCGGAAAAATTCCACCAAATTTGTTTTACCCGCAGCATTTGCGCCATATACCACACCGTATTTTAGTAACTGTGTACTCTTTATCTTCAGTCTATGGCTTGCATTTGTCCGTATTTTATTGGAAGAAATCATTGTTAACTCGGTTGCCCTATCAAAAGATTTAAAATTTTCTATACTAACTTTCACTAACATCGCTATACACCTCCACCATTCACCATTATTATATACAGTCATTCCCGTAAAGTCAATTTCTATCCGTTCTTTTGGAGATTTTTCCGTTAAATATTTTATTATTCTTTTCTTTTTGATGTTTCATTTTGATTTATAGTCAAAAAATCTTCTACATCCCATAAACGCCTCCGAAGAATACAGACAGAACAATCATCACCCCTGAAAAGCAGAGCGAAGAGATCGAGAGCAGCGTAGCCCTCTGCCCGGAAGGCACCATCCCATTGAGACGGATATCTGTCCGCACCTGGATCAGGTCATCGAAAAACGCTCCCAGAAAACCGCCTGCAATCATAAGGCCAGGAATACCCGCCAAAGAAGCCATGAATCCCAGAACCACGCCCGCAAAGCACAGAAGAGACACCCTTCGGTACGTCCATCCTGAAAGAAAGGGAGCTGCCTTCGCCCCCGCGGCTCCTCCCAGGCTCATAAGAAACAGGGCAGGACCCAGAAGCTTCAGGTTCATCCCCGCCTCCGGAAGCTTTGCCTGCAGGAAATATAAGGTCAATGTGGCAGAGGCCCCGACGAGAGCATTCCACCCCATCAGCTTCATGGCCTTTGGATTCTTCATGATAAAAGCAAAGCTTTCTCTGAAGCAGAAAACAATTCTGTCTGACATACGTTCTTCATTTCTGCCTGATGCCTGATTTTCTCCCCCGGAGCAGAAAGGCTCCCGAAGGTGCCAGGAGAGAAAAAGGCAGACCGCAGCCATTCCCACATCCAGGCCATAGGCTCTCTGCCATCCAAGAGCCAGGGCAAGGCCTATCAGCAGCGTAGCCGCCGCATTTCCAATCCGGTAAATCATCAGCTCCCAGGAAGAGAACAACGCATATTTTTCTTCCTGTCCCACTTCCTTAAGACTGTCGTAAGCAAGGGCCTCCCTGGATCCGGAGGCGAAATTATAAGCCAGAGCGTTCATCACCATAGCTGCCGCCACTCCCGGAAAGGATTCTGACAGCATCATGGTACAGGCAGACAGTACGAACATCCCATGGCACAGCATCATGGACCTCTTTCGGCCGAACACATCCGAGATCACACCCGAGGGAACCTCAAAAAGGAGGCTTGCTATGTGGAAAATACTCTCAGCCGCTCCGATCTCCAGCATGGAAAAACCTCTGGACGCCAGAAGGGCTACCCAGGAGGCTCCTGCCAGCTTGAAGCTTTCAAGAACAGAAATTACATATAATAATAAAATTTGGTTTTTGATTTTAGACATAAAAAAACTCCTTCACCCATTTTTGTCATGCGGTTCAGGAGATCGTATTCTTTAAGAGATGTTCACTTATTGATGATGATCACTTAAAAAAGAGTATACGATCCCTGCGAAATCGTAAAACAGCACCTTTTTTAAGCTGGATATTCACACTCTTCCACAGCATCCGTATACACCTTCCCTTGAAACTTCTATCTCTTTTCTTTTATACCACAATTCTAAAAATTTTTCTATCCTTTTTTCAATTCTTCTGTATAATAGAAGAAAAAACACTTACGGGAGGTTTCTATGCCAAAAAGAACAGATATTCATAAAGTGCTTATCATCGGTTCCGGTCCCATCATCATCGGCCAGGCCTGTGAGTTCGACTACTCCGGTACCCAGGCCTGCAAGGCTCTGCGGAAGCTGGGCTATGAGATCGTGCTGGTAAACTCAAATCCGGCCACCATTATGACGGATCCGGAAACCGCGGACGTTACATATATAGAGCCACTGAATGTGGAGCGTCTGGAGCAGATCATCGCCAAGGAACGTCCGGACGCCCTGCTGCCTAATCTGGGCGGCCAGTCCGGGCTGAATCTCTGCGCGGAGCTCTCCAAAAAGGGGATCCTGGATAAATACCATGTCCAGGTCATCGGCGTACAGGTGGACGCTATTGAGCGCGGGGAGGACCGGATCGAATTTAAGAAGTCCATGAATGCCCTTGGTATCGAAATGCCAAGAAGCCAGGTGTCCTACTCTGTGGAGGAAGCTCTGTCCATTGCGGATGAGCTGGGGTATCCGGTGGTACTCCGTCCTGCCTATACCATGGGCGGCGCCGGCGGCGGTCTGGTTTACAATCGGGAAGAGCTGAAAACCGTTTGTGCCAGAGGTCTTCAGGCCAGTCTCGTTGGTCAGGTACTGGTAGAAGAATCCATTCTGGGATGGGAAGAGCTGGAGCTGGAAGTGGTCCGGGACGCAGACAATAACATGATTACCGTCTGCTTCATTGAAAATATTGATCCCCTGGGCGTCCACACTGGAGATTCCTTCTGCTCTGCCCCCATGCTGACCATCTCCCAGGAATGCCAGAAAAAGCTGCAGGAATACGCCTATCGGATCGTAGAATCCGTGCAGGTCATCGGTGGCACCAATGTACAGTTTGCCCACGATCCTGTCACAGACCGGATCGTTGTCATAGAGATCAACCCCAGAACCTCCCGTTCTTCTGCCCTGGCATCCAAAGCGACCGGCTTCCCTATTGCCCTGGTATCCGCCATGCTGGCCGCCGGCCTGACCTTAAAGGATATTCCCTGCGGGAAATACGGATCCCTGGACAAGTATGTGCCGGACGGAGATTATGTTGTAATTAAATTCGCCCGCTGGGCTTTTGAGAAGTTCAAAGGCGTAGAGGATAAACTCGGAACACAGATGCGTGCCGTAGGCGAAGTCATGAGTATCGGAAAAACCTATAAAGAAGCCTTCCAGAAAGCCATCCGCAGCCTGGAGACCGGGAGATACGGTCTGGGCTACGCAAAGGATTTCCACGAAAAGACAAAGGAGCAGCTTCTGAAGCTTCTCATCACTCCCTCCAGTGAACGTCATTTCATCATGTATGAAGCTCTTCGGAAAGGAGCTTCTGTGGATGAGATCCATGAACTTACAAAAGTAAAGGAGTATTTTATCCAGCAGATGAAGGAGCTGGTGGAGGAGGAAGAAGCGATTGCTGCCTTTAAGGGTTCTCTGCCTCCGGATCAGCTGCTGACTGCCGCCAAGAAAGACGGCTTCTCCGACAAATATTTAAGCCAGATTCTGGAAGTCTCTGAGGACGAGCTCCGTTCCCGCAGAATCGCCCTGGGTGTCGAAGAAGCCTGGGAGGGCGTACATGTAAGCGGAACCCAGGACAGCGCTTACTATTATTCTACCTATAATGCGCCGGATAAAAGTCCCGTGAATACAGACCGACCCAAAATTATGATTCTGGGAGGCGGCCCTAACCGGATCGGTCAGGGAATTGAGTTTGACTACTGCTGCGTACACGCTGCTCTCGCTTTAAAGAAGCTGGGCTTTGAGACCATCATTGTAAACTGCAATCCGGAAACGGTTTCCACAGACTACGATACCTCTGACAAGCTTTATTTCGAACCTCTGACTCTTGAAGATGTCCTGAGCATTTATAATAAAGAGAAGCCCCTGGGCGTCATCGCGCAGTTCGGAGGACAGACGCCTCTCAATCTGGCTTCCCAGCTTGAGAAAAACGGCGTAAAGATCCTTGGCACCTCCCCGGCTGTGATTGATCTGGCAGAAGACCGGGATCTGTTCCGGGAAATGATGGATAAGCTGGAAATCCCCATGCCGGAGTCCGGCATGGCCTCCACGGTGGAAGAGGCCCTGGCTATCGCCGGAAAGATCGGATATCCTGTTATGGTTCGTCCCTCCTATGTGCTGGGCGGCCGGGGCATGGAGGTCGTATACGATGATGAGAGCATGCGTGAATACATGAGGGCAGCTACAGGTGTTACCCCGGACCGTCCCATCCTGATCGACCGGTTCCTGAACCACGCTCTTGAATGCGAGGCGGACGCGGTCAGCGACGGAACCCACGCCTTTGTGCCGGCAGTGATGGAGCACATCGAGCTGGCCGGAGTTCATTCCGGCGACTCAGCCTGCATCATTCCCTCCGTGCATATTACTCCGGAAAATCTGCGCACCATTAAGGAATATACGAAAAAGATCGCGGAAGAGATGCATGTAAAGGGTCTGATGAATATGCAGTACGCCATTGAGAACGGAAAGGTTTTCGTCCTGGAGGCAAATCCAAGGGCTTCCAGAACTGTTCCCCTGGTTTCCAAGGTCTGCAACATCCGGATGGTGCCCCTGGCTACCGATATCATTACTTCCGAAATCACGGGCCGTCCCTCACCTGTGGAGAATCTGAAGGAACAGCGTATTCCCTATTACGGAGTAAAAGAAGCTGTCTTCCCCTTCAATATGTTCCCGGAGGTTGATCCCCTTCTTGGCCCGGAGATGCGTTCCACCGGCGAGGTTCTGGGACTTTCCACCTACTATGGAGAAGCCTTCTATAAGGCTCAGGAGGCTGCCCAGTCCAAGCTTCCCCTGGATGGAACGGTACTCATCTCCGTAAACCGCAAGGATAAGGCAGAGGTAGTGGAGATTGCCAGGAGCTTTGCGGAGGATGGTTTTAAAATTCTCTCCACAGGGCAGACGTATGAACTCATTACGGGAGCAGGCATCCCGGCTGAAAAGGTAAACAAGCTGTACGAAGGCCGCCCCAATATCCTGGATCTGATCACAAACGGAAAGATTGATCTGATCGTCAATTCTCCTGTTGGGAAAGACAGCGTCCACGATGACAGCTACCTGCGCAAGGCGGCCATTAAGGCAAAGATCCCTTATATGACTACCATAGCCGCCGCCCGGGCCACAGCCAAGGGCATCCGCTACGTCAAAGAGCATGGCAACGGAGAAGTGAAATCTCTTCAGGAGCTTCACAATGAAATCAAAGACGCGTAGAGTCCGTACAGAGAAGAAGCCATACACGAATCCCCTTCTTCTCCTCTCAGTCTGATTTTTCATATAGTAAAACACGGCGCAGCTTTTTCTGCGCCGTGTCAAATTTTTTCAAACCATAGAAAGCTGTCGTGCTTCTATATATATTAATGTCATCTACGTTATATTGCCGGCCGGTAGTGTGCAATGCTTCATAATAATCACGGATATAATCAATCACTCGATAGCGATTGAACAGGCCGATTCCTTCTTCCTACTGCCGGTAATAGCTCAGAAAATCCTCCAGCTTTCCCGTAGCCTCCTTCAGCACCTCAATCCTTGGAAGATAAACGATCCTGAAATGATCCGGCTCCTCCCAGTTAAATCCTCCGCCGTGTACAATAAGAATCTTTTTGTCCCGAAGCAGATCCAGCGCAAATTTCTCGTCATTTGTAATGTTGAATTTCTTTCTGTCCAGCTTCGGGAATATATAGAAGGCTGCCTTGGGCTTCACTGCAGTCACTCCCGGAATATCATTCAGCGCTTTGTAAATATAGTCCCTCTGCTCATAAATCCTTCCTCCCGGCACAATATAATCATTGACGCTTTGATGGCCGCCCAGCGCGGTCTGTACGATAGACTGGGCCGGCACATTGGAACACAGGCGCATATTGGAAAGCATGTTGATTCCCTCAATATAATCTCCGGCCGGTTCCTTTCGGCCGCTGAGAATCATCCAGCCAATCCGGAATCCCGCAATCATATGGGACTTGGACAGACCGCTGAATGTAACGCAGAAAAGATCCGGAGCAAGAGAGGCAATGGAAACGTGTTCCTCCCCGTCCATCACCAGCCTGTCATAAATTTCATCGGAAAAAATAATCAGCTGATGCTCCCTGGCTACCTCCACAATCTCCTGCAGAACCTCCTTCGGGTACAAAGCCCCTGTAGGGTTATTGGGGTTAATAATGACTATGGCCTTCGTCCTATCATTGACTTTTCTCTTAATATCCTCAATGTCAGGATACCACTCCGCCTGCTCATCGCAGATATAATGAACCGCTTTGCCCCCTGCCAAAGTAGCGCAGGCCGTCCAGAGCGGATAGTCCGGTGACGGGATCAGAACCTCGTCCCCATCATCCAGCAGAGCTGACATACAGATATTAATTAATTCACTGACGCCGTTCCCTGTATAAATATGTTCAATGGAAACATTAGGAATCTTCTTTACCTGAGCATACTGCATAATGGCTTTTCTGGCGGAAAAAAGCCCTCTGGCAGAAGAATATCCTTCGCACTCCGCCAGCTGCCGCCTCATATCATAGATCACCTCATCCGGAGTCCGAAATCCGAAGGGCGCCGGGTTTCCGATATTCAGCTTCAGAATATGCGTCCCAGCTTCTTCCATCCGCTCTGCCTCATCCACCACGGGGCCTCTTACATCATATAAAACATGGTTTAATTTCGATGACTTTTTAAACTCCCTCATTTTACTCCCTCCTGGATTTTCCTGTTTCTGTTCTGAACTTTTCTGTAATCTATTCTTTTCCGTCCCGCCCCGCAGCCACTCCGCATCCACTTGAAGGGCATTTGCCAGAAAAGAAAGCAGCTCCTCCCTGGGCGCTGTCTTTCCTGCTACATACTGGCTCATATGGCTCTTGCCCAGTTTTATCCCTTTCTGCTGCGCTTTTCTTATTAAATCAATTTGTTTCATTCCCTGGCGTTCCATGGCCTCCTTCAGCCGTTCCGCAAATACTCCCTTTTCCATCTTTCACCTCCGGAAGTTCAATTTTCTTCCCGATTATAACATAACCTTGCAGAATGTTCAATCATTTCTCGCCAAAAGTTCAACATTCTATCTCATCAAAAGTTCAAAATCAGAATTGTTTCTATGTTCTCTGCGGCTGCTTTCAAATGCTTTAACAGCCAAATATGGAAAGTTAACTTGACATATCAGCTGCTCCTCTGTATAATACAGGTATGTAAAGTTAACTTTCCATTTCATTCCCTAAGGTTCTGCTTCAGACAGTACAGGAGGTGGAGTGCATGAAGAACCGGCTGAAAGAACTGCGGGAGGCGCACGGAATCAGCCAGGAGGAGTTGGCTTCTGCTCTGGAGGTCTCCAGACAGACCATCGGTTCTCTGGAAAACGGCAGATATAATCCATCCATTTTGCTGGCCTTCAGAATCGCAAAGTATTTTAAGCTGACGATCGAAGACATTTTCCTCTATGAGGAGAATCTCGTATGAATATGAAAGGAGGTATGACAGAATGAATAAGAAAAAACTGATCCGGACTGAGATTGGAGGAGGCCTTCTCCTGCTGCTGGGCGGTCTTATTACTTATGCCCTGGGTCTCCATGACCGTCTTCCCGTCCCCCGGCCGGATCTGATAGTATACGGAACCAGCCTGATCGGCATCGGTCTCATTGCGGCAGGCTTTTCCGATTTATTTGCCAAAAAAACAAAAGAAATGGAAATTGAGGAAAAAGATGAGCGAAACATTATGCTTTCCAATGCGGCAATGGCATACGCCTTTAAATTTATGTGTCCCCTTATGGCAATCGTCATCTTTTCCCTGATCTTTATGGGATATCTCAACGTGGTTTCCTGCTTTTCTATGATCGGCGTTCTGCTGGCGGGAGAAATCGTTTTTGTTTGTCGGCGTTATGTGCTGGAGAAACGTTTATAGTAATTACTTCAAAATTGTATTCAGGAGGTTCTATATTCTATGATGAATCACTCAATTGCAGACCGCACCAAAGATAACTGGTTCACCCAGGCAAAATTCGGTCTTTTCATTCACTGGGGCCTTTATTCTCTCCTTGCAGGTGAATATAAAGGAAGAAAAACCGACCGGATCGCCGAATGGATTATGAACGATCTGGATATTCCCGTGGAGGAATACGAAACACTGGCCGAAAAATTTTTCCCTGAAAGCTTCGATGCAGACTGGATTGTAAGGAAAGCTAAAAGCTGGGGTATGAAGTATCTGGTTTTTACTGCCAAGCATCACGAAGGCTTTGCCATGTACCGCTCTAAATGCAGCGCTTATAATGTAGTGGATGCCACGCCCTGGGGACGGGACATCCTAAAAGAGCTTCAGCTTGCCTGCGAACGTCATGGTATGCGCCTGGGCCTCTATTATTCCCAGGCACAGGACTGGCACGATCCCAACGGCTTTGTCTACAGAAAGAGCAATGAAGGAAAGGACTTTCAGAAATATCTGGATGAACTGGTAAAGCCGCAGCTTCGGGAGCTTCTCACCGGATACGGCAAAATCTCTCTGATCTGGTTTGACACACCTATGGATATGACTCTTTCCCAGAGCCGGGAGCTGGTGGAGCTGGTAAAATCTCTTCAGCCGGACTGTCTCATCAGCGGAAGAATCGGAAACGGCCTGGGGGACTACGCCACCATGGGGGACAACTTTATTCCCCGGCTTCCCTATCCCGGAATGTGGGAGGTACCTGCCACTTTAAACGACACCTGGGGCTATAATCAGTACGACACAAACTGGAAAAACCCGGAAGACATACTGAGACTTCTGATCAAAATCATCAGCCGCGGCGGAAATTACCTTCTGAATGTAGGCCCCAGAGGGGACGGAAGTATTCCTGAGGAAAGTATAAAGATTCTGGACCGGGCGGGACAGTATGTATCTGAAAACGCGGAGGCTATTTTTGATACGGAAAGGCTTCCTATGTACCCCTATGAGGCTGAGGGCATTGAATTTACCGGAAGGAGCCACCGCCTCTATGTCCACGTTCTGAAGCCCCGTCCTAGAGTGGATCTTCTGAATATTGCGAATAAAGTTAAAGGCGCTTACCTGGTAAGCACAGGACAGCCCCTGGTTTCCAGATATATGAAGGCCTGCGAGGGCAACAGTATTGTAGAAGTAGATCTTCCTGAAGAGCTCCGCACAGTCTCCGGCTACTGCGTGGCTCTTGAACTGGAGGAAGAAAATGTGATCTTTGAGGAAATCTGAAAAAGAACAGTCCCCGCAGGAATCCGATATTAATAATATCTGTACCTCCCTGCAGGGACTGTTTATCTGCTTAAAAATTTGCAATTTTTTTCTTCTGCCGCGGCCTTATGCTTTTAAGGTATCCACAGCCGCTCGCTCAATGGGAAGTCCGGCTTTATATCTCTCAATAAAGACATCAAAGCCCTCAACATCTTTCGCATCCGGATCCATGCTGATCCCCTCATTTCCGGCAAATACTTTCTCATTCAGAAAATCCTCCAGAGACTCGTTTTCTTTCTTATTTACCAGATAGGAAGCCAGAAGGGCGATTCCCCAGGCGCCGCCCTCTCCTGCCGTCTCCATAACAGAGACCGGTGAGTTCATGGCTGCGGCCATAATTCTCTGTCCCACACCCTTTGTCTTAAACAGGCCTCCGTGTCCAAGAATCCGGTCTACCTGAACATCCTCTTCCCTGAAAAGAATATCAAGGCCGACCTTCAGCGCTCCGAGAGCTGTGAAAAGATGCACTCTCATAAAGTTTGCCAGATTGAATTTGCTTTCCGGCGTGCGGGCAAAGAGGGGCCGCCCTTCATCAAAGCCGGTGATGGTTTCCCCTGAGAAGTAATTGTATGCCAGAAGTCCTCCGCACTCCGGATCTCCTTCCAGAGCTTTGTTGTAGAGGGTTCCGAACAGTTTATTCATATCTACCTCTACGCCGAAGGCCTCCGCGAATTCCTTAAAGATATTTACCCACGCGTTCAAATCCGATGTACAATTGTTGCAGTGAACCATGGCCACAGGGCTTCCTGTAGGCGTGGTTACAATGTCGATTTCCGGATGCCGTTTTTTCAGTGGCTTTTCCAGTACAATCATAGCGAACACGGAAGTACCGGCCGATACATTTCCTGTGCGCTGGGCTACGCTGTTTGTAGCCGCCATTCCGGTTCCTGCGTCTCCTTCCGGAGGACACAGAGGAATACCTGCCTCCAGACTGCCGGATACGTCCAGAAGCTTCGCGCCTTCTTCTGTAAGCTTTCCTGCGTCCTGGCCTGCCACCAGCACCTTCGGCATAATATCCGCCAGCTTCCAGGGGAAGCCTTTAGGAGCAGTCAGCTCATCAAATTTTGCCACCATGGAGGCGTCATAATCATTCGTATTCATATCAATGGGGAACATACCGGATGCTTCACCTACACCCAGCACCTTCTGCCCGGTCAGCTTCCAGTGGATATACCCTGCCAGCGTAGTCATGAAGGAAAGGTCCTTCACGTGCTCTTCTCCGTTTAAAATAGCCTGATAAAGATGGGCAATACTCCATCTCTGTGGAATCTGGAAATCAAAGGCCTCTGACAAAACCTCCGCCGCCTGCTCTGTAATGGTATTCCTCCAGGTTCTGAAGGGTACCAGCAGCTCGCCTTCTTTATTAAAGGCCATGTAGCCGTGCATCATGGCACTGAAGCCAATGGCTGCCAAAGATTTTACCTCCACGCCGTACTGGCTCTTTACGTCCTGTACCATCTTGGCATAGCTATCCTGCAGTCCTGCCCAGATGGCTTCCAGGCTATAGGTCCAGATCCCATTCTCCAGCTGATTCTCCCAATCGTGGCTGCCGGAAGCTATGGGCTCATTTTTCTCATTGATCAGCACTGCCTTGATTCTGGTAGAGCCAAACTCAATTCCCAGCACCGCCTTTCCCTGAACAATCGTGTCTCTTGCGCTCATTTTTAATCCTCCTCGTCCTTTTTGCCGGTGTATTGTTGTACAACTTAGGATTAAACTTGTACAACAATGCAATTCCTATTGCAAATATATAAGATTATACCATTTTTCACGGAACTTGTCACTCAATTTCGGCGCGGCTAGAGATTTTTTTGTATCCGTTAATACGGTTCGCACGTACTCAGAATCAGACAGATGACGCGTCACATCTGTCCGTTCTTCCAGTTTGCTAGGATCCGCGCATCCGATGGGCTGCCTGCGGAGAGCCTGTCCAGTTCTACATCAAAAGACGATAGATAATCGAAAGTGTGAAAATACTCAAAAGAGTAGAAACAAAAATCAGTCTTGACGCAAAAGAAGCATCCGCGCCGTGCTTTTCGGCCAGCATAGCAGTTACCGTTCCCGCCGGCATAGCGGCCATAAGTACAATCGTGTTTTTCACTTCCGGAGCCAGACCCAATAGAGTAAAGGCAAAATACAGAACCGCCGGAATCCCTGCCAGCCGGATAAAACTGTAATAATAGAGCCGCCATTCAAAAATATCTCCAAGTTTCACCTGTGACAGAGTCGCTCCGATAATCAGCATGGAAACCGGCATAACACAGTCTCCAAATCTCTGTATGCCATCCGTAAGACTGGCCGGAAGCGGGATTCTGAGAGCGGCGAGAAACACGCCAATCACTACAGACAGAAAACAGGGATGCGTCAGAGTATTTTTAATTCCGTCTTTTCCATTGATTTTCGTAAACTGTGCCAAAGCAATGGTCCAGGTAAAAATATTCCCCGGAATCATAGCCAGAGCTGCCAGAACAAGCCCTTCCTCCCCCAGCACGGCTTCCACAATGGGAAAACCCATAAACTGGGCGTTGCTGATCATGGTAGCGTAGTTCAGTACCTGCTTTTTAGACGTTTCAAAGGGTCTGTACAAAATCTTTCCCGCCAGCCAGCAAAAAGTCAGAGTTCCCGTATACGCCGCTACCATCCAGGCTCCCCGAACCAGCAGCTTTGGCGTAAGGCTGCTGTAAAAGGAGGACACAATACTGCATGGAATCATAATGCTGATAAAAACATTGGTAATGGATTCTCTTCCTTTTTCATTCAGAAGGCCTCTTTTCGCGCAGATAAAGCCTACAGCCAGCATCAGAAACATGGTGAGCTGAAGCTGAAACATAATATTATCCCCCATCTCTGTTCCTCCCGCATCTGAGTTAAAAAATCATACTGCCGCACCGGCATGCGAAGCCTTTTATCATATTATCATCATACAATCTTATCTCATTTCTGTCAACTTCTTTCCCTGACCCTGCCAGCTGCGTTTTGATTCTGTAAAGATTCTGGCAGAATTTGCTCCGGCCGGGCTGCAACTTTTTTCCATGCGCCTTTTTTTTCTAATGACGTAGTCCTATACTGGTGCTATAATCAGATCAGCTAATAAAGTTACAGATCGGCTGACCGGTTTTCTGCGCTGCGGAAACCGTATATGACACCTGAAGGTATGGAGGTTATTATGAAAATTATAATTGTCGGATGTGGAAAAGTTGGGGCCACTCTTGCGGAGCAGCTCTGTGATGAGGACCATGAGCTAGTTATCGTTGACAAAAACCCCACGAAAATTCAGCAGCTGTCTGAATCTATTGACGTGATGGGCGTCACGGGAAATGGCTCCAGTATCCATATTCTCTCTGAAGCAGGCGTTGAGGAGGCGGATATTCTCATTGCGGTAACCGGTTCTGACGAATTAAATCTTCTCTGCTGCCTAATCGCCAAAAAGGTAAGCAATTGCCACACTATCGCTCGTGTCCGGAATCCAGTCTACAATAAGGAGGTTCATTTTATTCAGAAGATGATGGGAATCTCCATGATTATTAATCCGGAATTCGCAGCCGCGACAGAAATGTCCAGACTGCTCCGTTTTCCCTCTGCGATCAAACTGGATACTTTTTCAAAAGGCAGAGTCGAGCTTCTGAAGTTTAAGCTTCTTCCTGAAT
>DVGK01000111.1 GCA_018712785.1 Candidatus Choladousia intestinavium
ATCCTGATAATACTTTTTCCAATTTACATAATAGATTTCCTTCGGAAGCAGACAGAAGGATGGATTCAGTATCTGAAAGCTCATAATGCCTCCTAAATGTAAAAAATATAAACTTTATTATAGAAGAAATCGGTTTTTATTGCAAATAGTATTTGCAAATAAAAGATTATATAGTTTGAAATATAAAAAAAGTGCCTGTAAACAAAGGAAATATGAAAAAGGTACAAGAAACAGCTATGTAATGAAGAAAAAGAAAGGAGTGTTTGCAATGGCAAAAAAATTAAACTTGGCAGTGAGCGGCATTTTGATTGGGGCGATGACGGCAGGCTTAGGAGTCACAGCCTTTGCGGAAGAGCAAATCACGCTTACCTATGCGACCTGGAATGAAAATCAGCGGGATTCCATCCAGGCTACCATTGACGGCTTCGAGGCAGAATATCCCAATATCCATGTGGAAATTCAGATTACGCCCTGGGCGGAATACTGGACGAAACTGGAAGCAGCAGCCACCAGCGGAGAAATGCCGGATATTGTAACCATGCATACGAATTCAGTGGAGCGGTACGTAAATGGCGGAATCCTGGCAGAGCTTGAGGATCTGGCGGACTATGACGAAAGCTTCAGCTATGATAACTATGAGGCAGGCATCACGGATCTGTATACGTATAACGGGATTCATTATGGCGTGCCAAAGGATAAGGACTGCGTAGTTCTTGTATATAATAAAAAGATTTTTGACGATGCCGGAGTGGAATATCCCACTGCTGACTGGACCTGGGACGATCTGAAAGAAGCGGCGGAGAAGCTGACAGACAAGGAAAACGGGATCTACGGTTTTAACGCCTACAATAATGACCAGGAAGGCTACGGAAGCTTTTTATATGCCAACGGCGCGGATTTTCTGAATGAGGACGGAACAGCCTCCGGTCTTGATACGCCGGAAGCGATTGAGGCCATGGAGTTTTATATGGAGCTGAACGCCAACTGCTCGCCCTCTAAAGAAATGCAGGCAGAGGTTGACGCTGTGACCATGTTCGCCACAGGTACAGTGGCCATGCAGCCCATCGGAAACTGGCAGCTCAGCTATTTTACAGACAACGAGACCATTAAAGATGATTTTGCCCTGGCAGTTCTTCCAGCCACTCCTGAGGGAAATCGTGCAACAGTCAGCAATGGATTGGCTCTTTCCATCCCGGCAGACTGCGAAAATATGGAGGCCGCAAAACAGTTCGTGGCATATGCCAGCTCTGAAAAGGGAATGCAGGAAGCTGCTTCCGGGCCGGCCATTCCCTGTTATAACGGTGTAGATGCGGTGTGGGCAGAAGAACATGCGGATCTTTACGATACTCAGGTGATTCTGGACAGCCTGGCTTATGGAAAACAGCTCCGCGGCAGTGAAAAGAAGAATCAGTGGGGCGAGGTAATGTACGGCTATGTAGGTCAGATTTTCGACGGAACCATGAGTGTAGAAGACGCTTTTACCCAGGCTTCCGCAGAGATGAATGAAATACTGGCTCAGTGAATCGATTGGCTGAAAGGTGATGCTTGTGAAAAAGAAAGTAAAACGCTGGGCCTGGGGCTACATGTTTGTAGCCCCAACTATAATTGGACTTATAATTCTGAATATCTGGCCCATCATTCAAACTGTGATTTTAAGCTTTCAGAAAAGTCTGGGCTTTAACCGGTATGAGTTTGCAGGACTGGAGAATTATATAAAGCTTCTCTCAGACGGGGATGTATGGCTGGGATTGAAGAACACCTTTGTATTTGCGCTGATTTCAGTTCCGGTAAGCATTTTCCTAAGTCTCATTTTTGCATGGCTGCTGTGCAAGCCCATTCGTGGTACATCCGTCTATCGGATGATTTTCTTTCTGCCTCTGGTAGCGGCTCCGGCAGCGGTTACTATGGTATGGTCCTGGATTTACAATACAGAATTTGGAGTACTGAATTATCTTTTGGGGTTTCTGGGCATACCGAAAATTTCCTGGCTGAACGATACCCGCTATACTATGCTTTCCTTGATTATTATTGCGGTGTGGAGCAGTCTGGGACAGCAGATTATTATTTTAATTGTGGCCATAAAAAATGTGCCGAAAACCTATTATGAAGCGGCTGAGATAGACGGAGCCAGTGACAGGAAGAAATTTTTCAGCATTATGGCTCCTCTGGTTTCCCCGAATCTTTTTTTCCTTACTGTAACAGGTCTGATTGGAGCGCTGGGACAGTTCGACCTGGTATATATGATCTATGGAACTGGAAACTCTCAGGCGCTGGATTCTGTAAAAACGATTATGTATCAGTATTACCGGCAATCCTTTGTGGTACAGGACAAAGCATACGGTTCTGCGATTGCGGTGGTGGCACTGGTGATTATCCTGGCTTTGACCGGGGTGCAGATGAAGCTTCAGAAAAAACTGGTGTTCTATGAATAGGAGAGATTCGTGATGAAAAGAAAAAAACATTATCCGGCCGTACATCTGGCTCTGATTCTGGCAGGCATCGTCATGGTCTTCCCTTTTATCTGGATGATTTTGTCTTCTTTTAAAACAATCGGAGAACAGATGTCCCTTCCGGTGAAGATTTTTCCATCCAGCTTTACGTATACAGAAAATTACAGACAGGCGCTTCAAGCAGTTCCCTTTGTACGGCTGTATGTGAATACTTTTCTTATGATAGCCGGACGGTGTATATGCGCGGTTTTGTTTTCAAGCATGGCAGGATATGGATTCGCAAGGCTGCATTTTCCAGGGAAAAACCTGCTGTTTTCGCTGGTTCTGATACAGATGATGGTACCTTCTCAGGTGTTCATTATTCCCCAGTATCAGATTCTGTCAGAGCTCGGCCTGCTGAATACAGTTTTTGCCCTGATTTTTCCGGGATTGGTCAGTGCATACGGAACCTTTCTTCTCCGGCAGCAGTATATGTCTCTTCCAAAGGAGCTGGAGGAAGCGGCTGTGCTGGATGGCTGTAATCCCTGGCAGACTTTTGCAAAGGTTATGTTTCCTATGACGAAGTCAGGAGTGGCGGCTTTAGGAGTATTTACAGCTCTGTTTGCCTGGAAAGACCTGATGTGGCCTTTGATTGCCAATAATGATATTAACCAGATGTCTTTGGCGCCGGGACTTTCCGTTCTGCAGGGGGTATGCTCTACCAACCGGGGAGCCTTAATGGCCGGCAGCGTGATTGCTACGGTACCCATGATAATTTTGTATTCTATTTTTCAAAAACAATTTATGGAAGGAATTGCCCAAACGGGTATAAAAGGTTGACAGAATGAATAAGAATGAATTTGCCGTTGTTCCCCCCATGGGCTGGAACAGTTTTGACTATTATGACGCGAATGTAACAGAACAGGCGATCCGGGCCAATGCGGAGTATATGGCAAAATATCTGAAGCCGTACGGATGGGAATATATTGTAATAGATATTCAGTGGTACGCATATGATACAGGGACACAGAGAGAAAAGTATGAATATATCCCATTCAGTCAGGTGGAGCTGGATGAGTATGGACGGCTGCTTCCGTGTCCGGACCGATTCCCTTCCTCAGCCAATGGAAAGGGATTCGCGCCGCTGGCTGAGTATATTCACAGTCTTGGCCTGAAATTCGGAATACATATTATGAGAGGAATAGCAAGGTCAGCAGCAGAAAGACATCTTCCTGTGAAAGGCACAAATGCAACAGCGGCCCAGATCGCGAATCCTTCTTCCGTCTGTTTGTGGAATCCCGATATGTACGGAGTTTCGGAGACTTTTGAAGGGCAGTGCTATTACGATTCGATTATTGAACTTTACGCTTCCTGGGGTGTTGATTTTATCAAATGTGATGATATCTGTAATTCACGTACCCTTTCCGGGGGAGAGGATGCTCAATTAGGGGAAATACGGATGCTTTCGAATGCCATTCAGAAATCTGGAAGACCGATGGTTCTGAGTTTGTCGCCGGGCCCTGCGCTGACAGACAGAGGAAGTTTTTATGCGAATCATGCAAATATGTGGCGGCTTACGGGAGATATGTGGGATAATTGGGAACAGCTCAGAGATATGTTTGACCGGTGCGAAAAATGGGCGCCGTTTGTAAAAAAAGGCTGTTATCCGGATTGTGATATGCTGCCGATCGGGCGGCTCGGGAAAGAATTTCTGGATGAAAGACAGTGCCGCCTGACCTATGAGGAACAGAAAACCATGATGACGCTTTGGTGCATCACCCATTCTCCCTTAATGCTGGGGGCTGAGCTGACCAAAATGGATGACAGAACCTTTTCCCTGATTACCCAGAAAGAAGTTCTGTCTCTCAACCAGAATATGGATCATACAGTACTCCAGCTGTATAAGGATGAGAGGCAGGCAGTGTGGGTCAGCCAGACTTCCGATCAGAAATTTCTTTATATAGCAATTTTTAATTTCAGAGATAAAGAGGCGGAGATTTCCGTGACGTTCCGGCAGCTTTCAGATAAAGGAATCCAGACGGATGGATATACAAAAGCCGCGGATGTATGGGAGGGCAGTGAAATAACGGCAGAAAATCCTTTAAGTCAGATGGTTCCGCCGCATGGAGTGAAGCTTCTGAAACTGGAAAAGTAAAAAGCATGTGATAGCTTAAATTTCGCGGGGCTCCTTCAATGAATCGTTTTCGCCAATCGAAACGAATATGTGAGAAAAATGAATTTTTATTGGCTTCCTTCAAAAACTTTCTACAGGTATGGAATGGAAGCCAATAACTGTCTTTAAAATAATTGTTAATTGTAGATAAAATACTTGCGTTTTCTACACAATTTTAGTAAAATATATCCATGTGGGTGCCATGCACCCTGACTAACGAGTATTGGAGGAGAATAGCTATGAATGTTTATACAACGGACAAAATTCGCAATGTCGTAATTCTGGGTCACGGTGGCGCAGGAAAGACGAGTCTCGTGGAATCCATGGCCTACCTGTCAGGAATTACCAGCAGACTGGGAAATGTCACAGAGGGAAATACCATCAGTGATTTTGATAAAGAGGAAATTAAGAGAAAGTTTTCAATCAGCACCTCCATGGTACCGGTGATTTGGGGAGATACGAAGGTAAATATCCTGGATACACCCGGATATTTTGATTTTGTAGGCGAAGCAGAGGAAGCGGCAGCGGCAGCGGACGCGGCAGTGATTGTAGTCAACGGAAAGAGCGGCGTGGAAGTGGGAACCCAGAAGGCCTGGGAGCTCTGCGATAAATATAAGCTGCCCAGAATCGTTTACGTTTCCAATATGGATTTTGACAACGCGAGCTACCGTCAGGTTGTGGAAGATCTGACCGAGCTTTACGGCAAGAAGATCGCTCCCATCCATCTTCCCATCCGTGAGAACGAGAAGTTTGTGGGCTACGTAAATATCGTAAAAATGAAAGCCCGCCGTTACGTGGACAAAGATAAGAAAATAGAGTGTGAGATTCCGGATTATTCAAGAGAGTATCTTGACCGGTATCGTGAGAATCTGGTGGAAGCAGTGGCGGAGACCAGCGAGGAACTGATGGATCGCTATTTCAACGGCGAGGAATTCTCAGAGGCAGAGATCCGGGCGGCCCTTCACGCCAACGTGGGCGACTGTTCCATCGTGCCGGTTACCATGGGAGCCAGCCTTGCGCTCCAGGGAATTCAGATCCTTCTGGACGATATCGTAAGCTACTTCCCGAGCCCTGAGTTCCGCAAGATTGCCGGCATTAACCGGAAGACGAAGGAAGTATTCCAGGCTGATTATGACTTTTCCAAGGCGAAGTCCTGCTTCGTATTCAAGACCATCGTGGATCCCTTTATCGGTAAATACTCCATGATTAAAGTGGCATCCGGCGTTATTAAGAGCGATGATACGCTTTATAATGTAAACAAGGACACGGAGGACAGAGTCAGCAAGCTGTACGTTTTTGAGGGAAGCAAGCCTGTGGAGGTAAAAGAGCTTCACGCCGGAGATCTGGGAGCCATTGGAAAGTTAAACGCGTCCACCGGCGATACACTTTCCACGAAGGCGACTCCGGTAGAGTACGGCGCCATCGATGTATCAGTTCCGTATACATACAAGAGATATAAGGCAAAGAATAAAGGAGAAGAAGATAAGATCGCCCAGGCTCTGGCTAAAATGGCCCAGGAGGATCTGACCATGAAGCCGGTGAATGACGGTGAGAATCGCCAGTCCCTGATTTATGGAATGGGAGACCAGCATCTGGATATTATCGTCAGCAAGCTTCTCACAAGATATAAAGTAGAGGTGGAGCTGACAAGACCGAAGGTTGCTTTCAGGGAGACCATCCGCAAGAGCTCAGATGTGGACTCAAAATATAAAAAGCAGTCCGGCGGCCATGGACAGTACGGTCACGTAAAGATGCGTTTCTCTTCTTCAGGAGATCTGGAGAAGCCCTATGAATTTGAGCAGGAAGTTGTAGGCGGCGCGGTTCCCAAAAACTATTTCCCAGCTGTGGAAAAGGGAATCCAGGAAGCCTGCCAGAAGGGCCCCCTGGCCGGCTATCCGGTTGTGGGTGTAAAGGCTGTGCTTTACGATGGTTCCTACCATCCGGTAGATTCTTCGGAAATGGCTTTCAAGACGGCTGCGATCCAGGCATTCAAGAAAGGCTTTATGGAGGCCAGCCCTGTTCTTCTTGAGCCGATTGCTTCCCTGAAGGTTACAGTTCCGGATAAGTATACCGGTGACGTGATGGGCGACCTGAATAAGCGCAGAGGCCGGGTGCTGGGCATGAATCCGGATCATAAGGGAAATACCATTGTGGAGGCTGACATTCCCATGTCCGAGCTTTACGGCTATTCCACACAGCTGCGTTCCATGACAGGAGGAAGCGGCACGTATGCTTATGAATTTGCCCGGTATGAGCAGGCTCCTTCCGATGTACAGGACAAGGAGATTGAAGCGCGGGCTAAGAGTGAAGACGAGTAAATAATCCATAAAGAATCAAAAAGTCCGGATCCCGTTTCAAAAGAAGGGGATTCGGACTTTTTTCACGCCCTGTCATCCTGCTGCGGGGTGTTTGACTGTCTGCGAGAGGCAGCGGGAAGCCTATGAAATCTCCAGAGCGGTATACGCATGGCTGAAACGGTATCCGAGCTTCAGAGCCAGAGAAAGAGAAGCTTCTGTATGGGCGTCCCAGCTGGGATACAGATTTCTTTTGATGCATTCCAGAATCAGACGGGCGCCGCAAAAAGAGGCGAAGCCCCGGCGTCTGTATTCTGGCCGGGTATCGATCTCAATCTCAATGCCGCCACGATATGCGGAATAAGAAGAGGCGCCGGAGAGAATCTCTCCATCCTTTGTTAACACCACGCCTAATCCAAGGATTCGGTACTTTTCCCAGGTCTCATACTGAGAGACAAGATCCCGGCTCCAGTCCATGGAGCCGCACTGATTGTAAAGAGCTTCATCCATGCGTTTCAGGGAGAAGCCCTCCGGAAGGCCGGAGAGGATTTTCGTCAGACCTTCCGGTGAGAAACTGCCGGAATCCTTCACGGTGGCATACCGGCGGATTCGCCTGGCCCTGTTTCCGTAGAGCTTCAGGAGGAGATTTTCCCATTCACTGGTCCTGGGAACCAGGATCCTATAATTCTTCTGCAGAAGGGAAGAATGATGCAGCGCTCCAAGCTCCGCGCAGGGAACTCCGGCGAAAAAGGTAAAATCCCCCAGAACGGCCGCCGCGGATTTTGGATTTTTGAAATCGTCTCCATATAATTCCCCCATCGTCCCATCCAGACAGGACCAGATCATGGTCTCATCCCAATCCTGAAAGAGCGGGGAGACCAGGGAGGGATTTGATATTTTACAGATCATCCTTTTTCCTCCTCTCCATGGCTTCTATTACACATTCGGCTACCAGGCTGTGCCCCAGAGAGGTCAGATGGATTCCATCGACAGATACATTTTCCGTGCCCCTGCATCTGGCAAGAGCCAGAAGACGTTCCTGCAGCGGGACAAAAAAGAGGGAGCGCCCTTTAAAAGGTTCCATGCAGGAGAGAATTCTGCTCCTCACCGCTTCGTAAGCAGGCGTCCAGGCCAGCAGGCGGGAAGGGCGGGAGAAGAGGAAAGGCTCCAGAAGATAAATTTCCCGGGTTTCGTTGGAGAAAAGCGCCAGGAGCAGCTTTTTCAGAGCCTCCCCGGAACCTTCAAGAAGTGCCTGACGTCTCTGAGGTGAAAGGCCGTTGTCGGAGAGCATTCCTACTTCATTGATTCCGCCCAGGACAACAGCCCCGGAAAACTTCGTTTTGCTGTAGAAAGCAAGGTATTTCTCCAGGATCCTTGGAAAGGTGAAGCCGTCGCTTCCGCCGTTGATTATGGAGATGGAGCTGGAATCCAGGCGTTCACGGATGATTTTTACATAACCGTTTCCCAGGTTATCAGGGGTAAAACAATGTCCGCAGTCTGTATTGCTTGCTCCCAGAAATAATAGATTCATAACATTTTCCTCCCGGGCTGCCGTGAACGGCAAGCTGTTTTGGTATTGTTCACGCATATGATAGCATAATTTTCCCGGAATGGCTTCCCAATTTTAAAAAACTATGGTACAATACCAAAGAACGGGTTGAATCAGCCTGTACGGAAAAAGGAAAAGGAGGATAGCAGCTGTATGAAGCATATTAAGACTTTGAATACGAAACCTCTGCAGACGACGCTGAAAAAAGGCGGATGCGGTGAATGCCAGACTTCCTGCCAGTCAGCATGTAAGACTTCCTGTACAGTAGGAAATCAGACCTGCGAGCACAGCAAATAATACCGATTGCTGTGGACGGAGCGGACTGCGACAGTAAACATAATCATGGGGCTGCCACAGGAGGAGGGTCCTTGTGGCAGCCTTAATACATGACAACTGAAAGTATGATTCTGTTTGCGGCACCTGCAGGCTGCGCCAGAAGTGTGATGAAGGAGAGATGCCTGATATGACTTTGCATATCAGGTCTTTTTCATGACAATAGAAAGTTTACGGAGCGAAAGCTTGCAAAGGATTCATTCTATTGTACATGGTAAAATGAGTAAAGGGAGGAGCATGATTTTGGTCCATCAGTATAAGAACAACGGATATAACATTGTACTGGACGTAAACAGCGGCTCTGTACACGTGGTGGATGAGCTGGTTTACGATGTGATAGAGCTTCTGAATCAGGGAAAAAAGCAGGAAGAAATTTTTTCACTGCTCTCTGACAAATATACGGCAAAGGAGCTGTGGGAAGCTGTGGAGGAGTGCAGGGAGCTGGAAGAACAGGGCGTCCTGTTCTCAAAGGATGTATATGAAAACGCGATCATTGATTATAAGGCACGGAAAACCGTCGTAAAGGCTCTGTGCCTGCACATTGCCCATGACTGCAATCTGGCCTGCAGATACTGCTTCGCGGAGGAAGGGGAGTATCACGGACGCCGGGCCCTTATGAGCTTTGATGTAGGAAAGAAGGCCTTGGATTTTCTCATTGCCAATTCCGGATCCAGACGGAATCTGGAGGTGGATTTCTTTGGAGGAGAGCCTCTGATGAACTGGCAGGTTGTGAAGGATCTGGTGGCCTACGGAAGGGAACAGGAAAAGCTTTATGATAAAAAATTCCGGTTTACCCTTACCACCAACGGCGTTCTTTTGAATCAGGAGGTGATGGAGTTCTGCAACCGGGAGATGGGAAACGTAGTTCTGAGCATTGACGGGAGAAAAGAAGTCCATGATTATATGCGACCCTTCCGGAACGGTAAGGGAAGTTATGATCTGATACTTCCTAAATTTAAAGAGTTTGCCGACAGCCGGGAACAGAAAAATTATTATGTAAGGGGGACCTTTACCCACCATAATCTTGATTTTTCCAAAGATGTGCTTCATCTGGCAGATCTGGGCTTTGAACAGATCTCTGTGGAGCCGGTGGTGGCTCCGGAGGATGCGGAGTATGCCTTAAAGCCGGAGGATCTTCCTGAAATACTGCAGGAATACGATAAGCTTGCGGCGGAGATGGTGAAGCGGAAAAAAGCCGGAAAGGGTTTTACCTTTTTCCACTATATGCTGGATCTTTCCGGAGGCCCCTGTGTGTATAAAAGACTTTCCGGATGCGGATCAGGAACAGAATACCTTGCAGTGACGCCCTGGGGGGATTTATACCCGTGCCATCAGTTTGTGGGAAATGAAAAGTATCTCATGGGAAATGTAGACCAGGGGATTACAAGAAGCGATCTTGTGGATGAATTTAAGGGCTGTAATGTTTATACGAAAGAAAAATGCCGGAGCTGCTTCGCCAAGTTCTACTGCAGCGGCGGGTGCGCAGCCAATTCCTACAATTTCCATGGGACTATCCACGATGCCTATGATCTGGGCTGTGAACTGGAGCGCAAACGGGTGGAATGCGCTATTATGATTCAGGCGGCTCTGGCCGGCGAGGAGGAATAAAGATATGAGGATCCATAAGAAAAATGCCGGAATTCTTCTGGCTGTCCTGGCGGCCCTCCTGCTTTTGCTGGTCTACACGGCTGCTTTCGGATTTGGAAAGACAGGTACGGGATCGGCGAAAAATATTAAGCTGGGCCTGGATCTTTCCGGCGGCGTCAGTATTACCTTTCAGGCCAGGGGGGAGGAAGCTCCCTCTCAGGAGGATATGAGCGACACCATCTATAAGCTGCAGCAGCGAGTAGACGCGTACGACAGCGAGGGACAGGTTTATCAGGAAGGTGATGATCGGATCAATATTGAAATTCCCGGAGAAACAGATGCCAATGCGATTCTGGAGGAGCTGGGAAAGCCAGGGTCACTTGAATTCAGACTTTCAGACGGTACGGTGGTCCTGGATGGTTCCCAGGTGGAGGATGCCTCCGTCCGGACCCAGGATGACCAGATCGGAAACTCGCAGTACGTGGTGGAGCTGATCCTGACAGATTCCGGGGCGGAGGCCTTTGCCCAGGCTACCGGGGAGAATATCGGAGAGACCATAGAGATTGTCTATGACGGTGAGGTCATCAGCGCTCCCGTGGTGGAGGATGAGATTACAGGAGGCCAGGCTTACATTACAGGGATGGCCGACATTGAAGAGGCTCAGAACCTTGCTTCTTCCATCCGGATTGGCGCCCTCTCCCTGGAGCTTCAGGAGATCCGCTCCAATGTAGTGGGGGCCCAGTTGGGGGAGGACGCCATTCAGAGCAGCCTCCTGGCAGGAACCATCGGGCTTGTACTGGTTATTATTCTGATGATTGTCGTCTATGCCCTGCCCGGAGTGGTTTCAGGCTTTGCGCTGATTTTTTACGTGGCCTTGATTCTGGTTACGCTGAATGCCTTTGATCTGACTCTGACTCTTCCTGGTATTGCGGGAATTATTCTGTCCATCGGAATGGCGGTGGACGCCAATGTAATTATCTATGCCAGAATACGGGAGGAGATCGCGGCGGGACGGTCCGTCAGGGGATCCATAAAAGAGGGCTTCCACAAAGCTCTCTCCGCGATCCTGGACGGAAATATCACTACCCTGATCGCGGCTTTTGTTCTGAATCTGATGGGAAGCGGAAGCGTCAAAGGATTCGCCCAGACACTGGCTTTAGGTATCGTCCTTTCCATGTTCACAGCACTTGTGATTTCCAGGCTGCTGGTGACCGCCCTCTATGAACTTGGATTCAAAGACGAAAAGTACTATGGAAAAGAAAAGAAGCGGAAGAATATAGATTTTGTGGGTATGAGAAGGGTGACCATTTCCGTTGCCGTGATCGCGATTCTGGCAGGACCGGTCTGCATGGGGATTCAGACCGCGGCAGGAAACGGCCCCCTGAATCTAAGCATGGATTTTGTGGGAGGAACTTCCACCAGCGTGATTTTTCCGGAGAATCTTACGATACAGCAGATTGATGAGGACGTAAAACCGATTTTTGAAAACATAACGGGAGACGCGGAGATCCAGTCCCAGAAGGTGGCGGACTCCAATGAAGTGATCTTAAAGACCAGGGTTCTCTCTGTGGATGAGAGAGAGCAGGTGGCGGCAGATCTTCAGGAAGCTTATGGAATGGAGGAAAAGGACATTGCCTTTGAAACCATCTCCTCCACAGTCAGCAGCGAGATGCGCCGGGATGCCGTGATCGCGGTGGTGATTGCGGCAGTCTGCATGCTGATCTATATCTGGATCCGGTTCCATGACATCCGGTTTGCTACCAGCGCGGTGCTGGCTCTCCTTCATGATGTCCTGGTGGTATTCGCCTGCTATGCACTGGTAAGGATCTCGGTGGGCAATACGTTTATTGCCTGTATGCTTACGATTCTCGGGTATTCCATTAACGCTACTATTGTTATCTTTGACCGGATCAGAGAAAACCTTGTGCTGCTGAAGGGACGCGCTCTGGCGGAGATTGTCAACACCAGCATTACGGAGACCCTTACCCGGAGCATTTATACCTCCCTTACTACGTTTATTACTATCGCGGTTCTCTTCCTTTTAGGCGTTTCCACGATCCGGGAATTCGCGCTTCCTCTTATGGTGGGCATCCTGGCCGGCGCTTATTCTTCCGTATGCCTGACAGGCGTGATCTGGTACTTAATGCGGGGAGGAGAAAGAAAAGCGGCTTCATGAAAGAAAAATGGTTTATAGCAGCTAAAAAAGCGGATTTTAAGGGAATTGCCGAAAGGTTCTGCATTGACCCGGTGACAGCCAGGATTATCCGGAACCGGGATATAGTGGGAGACGAAGCCATTCATCAATACCTGAAGGGCAGCCTGGCTGACCTGCCGGATCCCGAAAGCCTGAAGGACTGCGGGAAGGCGGCAAAGATCCTGAGAGATAAAATTCTGGATGGAAAGAAAATCCGCATTATTGGAGATTATGATATTGACGGCGTAAATGCCTCTTACATTCTCTGGAAGGGACTGAAAAGATGCGGAGCCCAGGTGGATTGTGAGATACCGGATCGGATGAAGGACGGTTATGGGCTGAATCTGTCCCTGATACAGTATGCCCTTGAGGAGGGAATCGATACGATCCTTACCTGTGACAATGGAATCTCTGCCCTGGAGCAGATCGCTTACGCCAAAGTCCACGGTATGACGGTGATTGTCACAGATCATCACGAGCCTCTTTTCGCGGAGGAATCCGCCCCGGAGGTCTATGAAGGGGCGGAGAAAATTCGAGAGAAGGAAAAGATTTATCTGATTCCCAGGGCGGACGCTGTGGTAAATCCCAAGCGTCCGGACTGTCCCTACCCCTATAAGAAGCTCTGCGGGGCGGCCGTTGCGTGGAAGGTGCTGCAGGCGCTTTACCGGGTGATGGGCGTGCCGGAGGAGGAAGGAAGAGAGTTCCTGGAGTTCGTAGCCTTTGCCACAGTGGGAGATGTTATGGATCTGGATGGGGAAAACAGGATCCTTGTGAAGGAGGGGCTTAAAAGGCTTCCGGATACGGAAAACTGCGGGCTGCAGGCGCTTATGGAGGTAAACGGGCTGCAGGGACAGGAAATTTCCTCCTATCATATTGGTTTTGTGCTTGGCCCCTGTATAAACGCCAGCGGCAGGCTGGATACAGCCAAACGATCCCTGCGCCTGCTGCAGTGCCGGGAGAAAAAAGAGGCCCTTAAGCTGGCCAGGTGTCTGAAGGAGCTGAACGATGAGCGAAAGGGAATGACCCAGGAAGCGGTGGAAGCGGCCTGCGCCGCCATTGAAGAGCAGGGCCTGATCCATGACCGGGTGCTGGTGATTTATCTACCGGATTGTCACGAAAGCATCGCGGGGATTGTGGCCGGACGGATCCGGGAAAAGTACTACAAGCCAGTGTTTGTAGTGACGGACGGCAAAGAGGGGGCAAAGGGCTCCGGCAGGTCCATTGAGGCATATTCTATGTTCGAGGAGATGGTAAAGTGCGGAGAACTCTTTGATAAATTCGGGGGGCATCCTATGGCGGCCGGCTTTTCCCTGAAGAGAGAGAGGATTCAGGAGATGCGCCGGAGGCTGAATGAATCGTGTTCTCTTACGGATGCGGATTTGATCCCAAAGGTGCTGATCGACGTGCCCATGCCCTTTCACTACATTACGGAATCACTGATTCAGGAGCTGTCAATTCTGGAGCCCTTTGGCAAAGGAAATGAGAAGCCTCAGTTCGCCCAGAAAAATGTACGGCTTCTTCGGGCCAAAAGAATCGGAAAGAACGGAAATGTGACGAAATTTCTGGCAGCCGGGGAGGAGGGCACAGTCCTTCCGGCGCTGTATTTCGGCGATGCCGAACAGCTTGCCGAAGATCTTGAGACAGTGTACGGTCCTTTGGAGGTCAGAAAGCTTTATCAGGGAATGGAGAACAGAATTACTCTTTCGGTCATTTATTATCCCTCCGTCAATGAGTATCAGGGCCGTAGGAGTATTCAGATTGTTATAAAAAATTATCAGGTTCAGAAGAGCTGACCAGAGGAGGTGTACCATGCAGGGATATGAAAATTATGGTCTGATGCAGCTGCTGGCAGCTGCCGGATGCATTGCTGTGGTGGTTCTTCTTTTTGCCGCGGTTCTGGTATATTCCCAGTATAAAAACAAGAAATTCCTAATGCGAAGAATCCGGAATTCCTGGGGACAGCCTGTGCGGCGGCAGTATGATCCTACAGAGTTTCAGGTTATCAGCCATTACTACGTAAACCGTGAGACAGATCGGTTTCAGATCGATGATATTACCTGGAATGACCTGGAGATGGACCAGATTTTTCAGCTCTTGAATCATACGAATTCCTTCCTGGGAGAGAGCTTTCTGTACTATCAGCTCCGGACGCCTGCGCTTAAGGCTGCGGAGCTGGAAGAATTTGAGCACATGGTTTCCTGGTTTCAGAGTCACAGCAAGGAACGGGAGCGGATGGAATATTTTTTCTCAAAAATCGGCAAGACCGGGAGAAATTCCATCTTTGATTACATTTATAACTTAAAGGACGCGGACAGCGGCAGACTTTGGATCCATTTCGGAGTCATCGCCCTGATTCTGGCTTCCATTGTCTTGCTTTTTGTGAATCCTCAGCCGGGGATCCTGGCTCTGATTGCCTCCATGGGAATCAGCATGTGGACGTATGAGCGTTATAAGCGGCCTATCGCGCCTTATATTATATCCTGTACGGCGCTGCAGAAAATCCTGGTATCGGCGGAAGAAATGTCTAAGCTGGATCTGCCCATTTTAGAGGGAAAAAGAGAGCTGCTCCAGAGAAATACAGCGGATTTTAAAAAGCTTCGCCGCAGCATGGCCCTTCTGATTCTCAGCGAACAGCAGGGGGGACTAATGGAAGGAATCATTAATTATATAAACAGCTGCTTTCATCTGGACCTGATTCAGTTCGGAACGGTTGTGAAGGAAATCAGTTCCCGGCTGGGAGGCTTTGAAGAGATTGTAGAGACCATAGGAAAAACGGAAGCGGCGATTGCGGTGGCTTCCTTCAGAACCTGGCATCCCTATGTCTCTGTGCCGGCTCTGTCAGAAGGCGAAATGTTTTTTCACGCGGAAGATATGGTTCATCCGCTGCTGGAGAATCCGGTGCCAAATTCGATTCAGACAGAGCAATGCGTTCTTCTGACCGGGTCAAATGCCTCCGGAAAATCCACCTTCCTGAAAACAGCCGCAGTTACAGCCCTTCTGGCCCAGACGATTCATACGGTGACGGCGGTTCGCTATGAAGGCTGCTGCTTCAGAATTTTTACTTCCATGGCTCTGCGGGATGATCTGATCGGGGAAGAGAGCTATTTTATGGTGGAAATCCGCTCTCTGAAGAGAATCCTGGATCGGATCCGGGGAGAAGTCCCCGTGCTTTGCTGTGTGGATGAAGTGCTCAGAGGTACGAATACCATCGAGAGAATCGCGGCTTCCTCCAAGATTCTGGAGAGTATGGGGGAAAAGCGTATGATCTGCTTTGCGGCCACCCATGATATTGAGCTGACGTATCTTCTGGAGGGGATTTTCAGAAACTGCCATTTTGAAGAAGAGGTGACAGAGGAGGATATTCATTTTGATTATAAGTGTAAAGAGGGAAGGGCTACCACACGGAACGCCATTCGTCTTCTTAAACTTATGGGATATGATGAAGAAATCATTCAGGCCGCAGAGAAAACCGCGGATCAGCTGTCTCAGAGAGAACTGGTGAACACTGTGAATAAGAATTTCACAAAACATGAATAAAATGTAAATATACCGTAAAATTTTGTGTAAAGTATTGAAAAAAGCACGATTTGATATATAATATCTGGTAGTAACGCCAAAAGTATATAGATTGTATAAGCAGTAGGAAGGGAGTTTTATGGTCAGCAGAAGAGTTACAGTTAAAAATCCCTCCGGCCTGCACGTGAAGCCGGCGGAAATATTTTCAAAAGCAGCTGAGGATTGTTCTTCTAAAGTAGAAGTACTTTATGGAAATAATATCATAAATGCTAAAAGCCTTCTAAACCTCCTGGCGGTAGCTATCCACCAGGGGGCAGTGATAGAGCTTCGATGTACGGGGCCGGATGAGGAAGAGGATCTTGAGAAGATGGTTCAGGTTATGGATCAACTAGAGTAGAAGGGCTTTTGTGCTGTCTCGGCGCTATGGCCCTTTCATAGAAGAGGCCGGTCAGGAACCATAAAGGGGCGTAGTCCAGGCGGATGATGCCGTTGATATGATAGCGGGAGCTGCTGTAGTCCCAGGGACAGCAATCCCGCTTCTTTAAATAGGAGCCGCTGAGATATTCTACAGCGTAGATGCAGCACATATAGACGCAGCCTCTGGTTATGGTTCCGTATTTTGAAAGCCGGGCGGCCAGCGGACGGAAAAAGGCGGCCATTCCATAGATGGGAAACATATGGAGGGAAGAAACGCCCATTAGCTTTCTGTCATGGTTTGTCAGGGAATGAAGGCCGGTCCATAATATCTCCAGGCACCATCCGTACATGCCGCAGCGGAAAAAGTCTGTTTTCATTCTGATCACCTCTTTTTTTTTCAGTATTGCTAAAAATAAAAGAAATATGCAAAACCTCTTGAATTCCTTATGTGTTGTGATATAATACCGATTAAATAAATAATAGCGAAGTAGGAATCTATGCGTTAAGTGTTCATTGGATGGGGAGTCGCCGTGAAACGAAAAGTTTCCCCGCAGACATTGCGCGGAGGAAGCTTACGATATATTTTCCGCACCCGTTGCTACATACTGTGAGAACCTCTCATAATGTGGAGCGAATATTATTTATTTGCATCATTTTTGCTGCATTTATTTATTTTAATTTTCCCGTTATGGAGGTGTTTTGTTATGCAAAAAAATAATGCGAAAATGACATGGGATACCCGTACACTTGTTTTTCTGGCCCTTTTGATTGCCATGCATATCGTGCTGGTCCGGCTGGTAGTTATTGATCTGGGCTCATACCGGATTACTATCGGCAGCGTATGCACCATCATTGCAGGATTATGGTTCGGCCCGCTGGCAGGAGGCGTCAGCGGTCTGATCTCGGATATTCTGGGATGTATTCTCAAAGGATACGCCGTAAATCCCTTTATTACAGTAGCAGCCATTCTCTGGGGCGTGGTTCCGGCCCTGATGCATCCGTTGGTACAGGGCGGAAGAGGACGGAAGACGGCTATGCTCAGCGTTTCGGTTGTGGTTACGTCCATTCTTTCCACGCTTCTTTTTACCACAGCGGGACTGGTAATTCTTATGGGCTATCACCTGTTCGCGATCCTTCCGGGCCGCATTATTCAGTGGGCGATTATGACGCCGATCTACTGTGTACTGACCTGCATGCTGTACTTCAGCCCCCTTACGGCGATGGTTTGGAGTGCCACGGGAAGAGGTAAAAAGAGCCCGGCAAGAAGTGCATGAGACATATGAAATACATAACCGGTTTATGCTGATTCCCCGTAAACCGAACAATAGAAAGCGCGCTTTGCGAACTTTCTATTGCCATGAACTGGAAAGGAAAGGCGCTGCACAGTGAAGCAGCGCTTTTCTTGCAGCAGGGGAAGTATTGTGGGGCGGCAGAAGGATTTTTATTATAATAGATACTGATTGAAAAAAGAAGGAAAATACAGACGGAGGCATATAAATGGATTACGGACAGGCAAGAAGCTATATTGAGAAACTAAGCAGAAGAGGGAGTGTTCCGGGGCTGGACGCTGTCAGAGAGCTTTTAGGGCGTCTGGGGAATCCCCAGGATGATTTGAAATTTATCCACATTGCAGGCACCAACGGGAAAGGGTCTGTCCTTTCCTATCTTTCCGGAGTTCTCACAGAGGCGGGCTGGAAAACAGGACGCTATATTTCACCCACTCTTTTTTCCTATCGGGAGAGAATACAGGTGGACGGAGAATTTATCAGTCGGGAAGATTTCGCCGTGCTGACTCAAATGGCAGCCGAAGCGGCGGAAGAGATGGAAGCGGAGGGGATCGGACATCCTACGGCCTTTGAAGTGGAGACGGCCGTTTCTTTTCTGTATTTTAAGGAAAAGCAGTGCGATTTTGTAGTTCTGGAAACGGGAATGGGGGGAAGGCTGGACGCCACCAATATTATAAAAACGCCGGTTCTGTCCGTGATCGCCTCCATCAGCATGGATCACATACAGTTTCTCGGCAAAAGCCTTGGGGAGATCGCCTGGCATAAAGCCGGAATCATAAAAGAAAAGGTCCCTGCAGTCAGCGCCTTCCAGGAAGCGGAAGCCGCGGCGGTTTTAAAGCAGGAGGCCCGGGAGAAGAGAAGTTCCCTGAGCTTTGTGGACCCGGAGAAAATCTCCCAGATATCCTACGGCCTTCGCACCCAGTCCTTTACCTATAAGGAGTTTGAGCATATGGAAATTTCCCTGGCAGGAAAGTATCAGATCTCCAACGCGGCGCTGGCCCTGGAGGCTGTCAGAGCTTTAAGAGGTCTGGGATATAAGGTGGAGGAGGAAGCTCTTCGGAGAGGTCTGAAGGGCGCCCGGTGGCGGGGAAGGTTTGAAGTGCTGACGGAAAGACCCTGGGTGGTGCTGGACGGAGCCCATAATCCCGACGCGGCAGTAAAGCTTATAGACTCTGTAGGGGAGTATTTTAAAGAAAGAAAAAAATATTATATCTTTGGAGTGTTTTCTGATAAAGAATATGATAAAATAATTGATATTACGGCAAAAGACGCCTGCAGAATTTTCACAGTTGAGACGCCGGACAATCCCCGGGCGCTTCCGGCGGGAGAGCTGGCCGGAGCTGTCAAAAGGGTAAATCCCAGGGTCGAGGCGGCAGAAAGCATACCGGACGCAGTAAGAAAATGTTTTTCTCTGGCCGGATGTGAGGATGTGATTCTGATTTTCGGATCTTTGTCGTTTCTTGGTGAGGCAAGAAAAGCAGTAGAAAGCATAAGCAGGAGGTAAGTATGGACAGGCTGTTAGAGCTTCGAGATGAAATAGATGAAATTGACCGTCAGATTGTGGATCTGTTTGAAAAACGCATGGATGTCAGCTCACAGGTGGCGGAATATAAGATTTCCGTAGGGAAAAAAGTTTTTGATAAAGAGAGAGAGCATGCGAAGCTGGATACACTGACTAAGATGGCCAGAAATGATTTTGACCGTCATGGTGTCCGGGAGCTGTTTTCACAGATTATGTCCATGAGCCGGAAGCTTCAGTATCAGCTTCTGACGGAAAAAGGAGCCGCCGGCCGTCTGCCCTTTATTGAGGTTGAGGATATCGAGAGGGAAGGAATCCGCGTGGTTTATCAGGGAGTAGAAGGCGCCTACAGCCATGCGGCTATGAGAGAGTATTTCGGAGAGAAAGTAAACGCTTTCCACGTTCCCAAGTGGCGGGACGCCATGGAGGCTATTGCGGAAGGAGCGGCGGACTACGCCGTACTCCCCATTGAGAATTCATCCGCGGGCATCGTGGCGGACAATTACGATCTCCTGGTGGATTTTGAAAATTATATTGTGGGAGAGCAGGTGATTCCTTGCGAACACGCCCTGGTGGGAATTCCCGGCGCCAGCCTTTCTGATATAAAGAAAGTATATTCCCATCAGCAGGCTCTGTCCCAGTGTGAGGAGTACCTGGATCAGCACCGGGAATGGCAGCTGATTCCCTATGATAATACGGCAAGGGCAGCTCTGAAGGTTGCCAGAGATCAGGATAAATCCAAGGCGGCGGTAGCCAGCAAATTCGCGGCGAAGCTTTTCGGACTGGAGGTTCTTCAGGAGCACATCTACTATAACGAGGCAAATTCCACCCGGTTTATTGTGGTGACGAACCAGCGGATCTTCAGGAAGGGCGCGGGAAAGATCAGTATATGCTTTGAGGTGCCTCACCGGAGCGGATCTCTTTATAATATTCTTTCACATTTTATCTATAATAATCTGAATATGAATAAAATTGAGTCCAGGCCTAAAAGAGGAACCAACTGGGAATACCGGTTCTTCATTGATTTTGATGGGAATCTGAATGAAAGCGCTGTGAAAAACGCGCTTCGGGGGATCCGTGAAGAGGCTACCAATATGAAAATACTGGGCAATTACTAATAAGGAGAAGAATATGAAACGGATAACAGAACTGATTTTGTACCGGGATCCGGACAAAGGAAAGATTCTTAAAGAAATGGCCTGGATTATGGAGCATGATGGGGATGAGAAGCATCTGGAAGAGATACGGGACAGGTTTTACGAATGTACCCACAGACTGATAGACCTGGCAGGAACCTATGGCTTTGAAGGAAATCTTTGGCATGCTTATCTGACGTACCTTCTTGTAAATTATGAAAATGTTTTCAGTATGTCATGCGAGATGCGAAGAATCGGAGAGGGAAGCCTGATGGATCTGGCACGCCATGATTTTGAAATTTTCCGGGAGCTTTTCTCTTATGACTTCCGTACGCTGGAGGAGAAAGTAAAAGGCGCCATTTTTGAAGAGCTTCTGAATTACAGAAGGGCCGGAGATGCCGGAAGGGTATACAGCAGAAGGATTCGGGACCGGATCTGTGAACTGAGCCGTCAGCTTGCCGGCGCGGAGGATACTGAAGCTTTTACCAAGTGTATGATTGATTTCTATGGGGAATTCGGCGTGGGGAAATACGGCCTCCACAAAGCTTTCCGGATAGAGCATAAGAAAGGCGGCGCCAGTATCGTCCCCATCTCCAGGATCGCGGACGTACAGCTGGAGGATCTGGTGGGATATGAGAATGCCAAGAAGAAGCTGATTGACAATACAGAGGCCTTTGTGCAGGGCCGACACGCCAATAACTGTCTCCTTTTCGGCGACGCCGGAACCGGAAAATCCTCCAGTATTAAAGGAATCCTGAACCGGTATTACAGCCAGGGACTTCGGATGATCGAGCTGTATAAACATCAGTTTCAGGATCTGAATGATGTAATTGCGCAGATTAAAAACCGGAACTACCGTTTCATCATCTATATGGACGATCTCTCCTTTGAGGAGTTTGAGACCGACTATAAGTATTTGAAGGCAGTGATTGAGGGAGGTCTTGAGAAAAAGCCGGAAAATGTATTGATCTACGCCACCTCCAACCGGCGTCACCTGATCCGGGAGCGGTTCAGCGATAATGAGGAGAGGGAGGAAGATATTCACACAAACGATACTGTTCAGGAGAAGCTGTCCTTGGTTATGCGTTTCGGAGTGACCATTTACTTTGGAGCTCCGGACAAAAAACAGTTCCAGAATATCGTGGACGCTCTGGCGCAGCGCTGGGGCATTGATATGCCCCGGGAAGAGCTGTTTTTGGAAGCCAACAAGTGGGAACTGAGCCACGGAGGACTCTCCGGCCGTACAGCCGTACAGTTTATTGATTATCTGCTGGGGCAGAAGAAATGAGGTGAGAAGATGGCAGGACGTACATTCGCGGCAATCGGAATCGGATCCACAGAGACAGAGATGAAAGTTTTTGAGTTTGAGACCAGAAGGGGCATGCGGGAGATTGACTGGGTCAGCCGGAGACTGAATCTGGGGCTGGATGCCTATACTCTGGGCCGGATCAGCCAGGAAAATATTAATGATCTCTGTGAGACTCTGAACGATTTCAGACGGATCATGGAAGGGTACAAGGTGGAGAGCTACAGAGTCTGTGCCACCAGCGCTTTCCGGGCATCCCGGAATATGTCCATTATGCGGGATTACATAGAGAAGCAGACAGGACTGACCATAGAGGTCTTAAGCAATTCGGAACAGAGGTTCTATGACTATAAGTCCATTGCCTCTGTGACAGAAGAATTTGAGAATATTATACAGAATCCGGCTGCAATCGTAGATATCGGGGGGAACAGCATCCAGATCTCACTGTTTGACAACGACAAGCTGATCACCACCCAGAATATCCGCATGGGCAATGTCAGCACCCGTGAAAAACTGATTCCTCTGCTGAAAAATCCGGAACATTTTGTGAAGCTGGTGGAGGAACTGCTGGGACACGAGCTGGAAGGCTTTAATAAGCTGTATCAGAAGGATCGGCAGATTAAAAATTTGATCGTAGTGGGGGGAAATCTGACTGAATTGATTCATTCCTTTGAAAAGGAAGGAAAGCAGATCCCCTCCATCACAGCCGCGCAGTTTCAGAAGCTTTACGAGGAGATTATTCCTCTGGAGCCGGATGAGATCGCCTGGAAATTTGACATTGCCCCGGAGAAAACTTCCGTTATCATGCCCTCTGTGGTGTTCTGCAGATGTATGATGGAGCACTTTGGTGTGGAGACTGTATGGCTTCCCGGATTCTCTCTGGCGGATGGCCTGGCCTACGACTACGGCGAAAAGAAAAAATACATCCGCTGTGTCCACAGCTTTGAGGAGGATATTATCGCCGCGGCCCGGAATATTTCCAAGCGGTATAAGGGAGATCCGGCCCATGTTAAGAATCTGGAGGCCATCGGCCTTAAGGTTTTTGATAAAATGAAAAAGATTCACGGCCTTGGAAAGAGGGAACGTCTCCTTCTGCAGATTTCCATTATTCTTCACAACTGCGGAAAGTATATCAGCCTGGAAAATGTGTCCGAATGCGCTTACAATATTATTATGGCTACAGAAATCATAGGACTTTCCCATACGGAGCGGGAAATGGTGGCTTTTACGGTAAAGCTGAACACCAGTCCCTTTGAGTATTTTGCGGAGCTTTCTCAAAACACGAATCTGACAGAGGAGCAGTATCTGATCGTGGCCAAGATGACGGCGATTCTGCGGATTATTAATGCCCTGGACCGGACCCACAGGCAGAAATGCAAAAATGCCTCCGTTTCCCTGAAGGAAAATGAGCTGCAGATCGTTGTGGAAAGCCAGGAGGATCTGACCCTGGAGGCCGGAACCTTCCGGGAGAAGGCCGATTTCTTTGAGGAAGTCTTTAATGTCCGGCCGGTCTTCAGACAGAAAAAGAAATTTTAAAGAGACCCTTTGGAAGCGTGAACAGATACGTTTTGAATATTCCTGAAAGGAGAAGAATATGTCGGAATCCATTTACGAAAAACCGGAGTATTTTACCAACCGGGAGATAAGCTGGCTGGGGTTTAACAGCAGAGTCCTTTCAGAGGCAAAGGATAAAAGCCTTCCTCTTCTGGAAAGACTAAAATTTTTAAGCATTACTGCCTCCAATCTGGACGAGTTTTTTATGATACGGGTGGCTTCCCTGAAAGATATGGTTCATGCCAAATATACAAAGAAGGATATTGCGGGACTGACTCCCTCCGAGCAGCTGAAGCTGATTGGGGAGGAAGCGCACACCCTTGTGCAGCAGCAGTATTCCACCTACAACCGTTCTCTTCTTCCGGTCATGAAACAGTGCGGGCTGGAATTAATCACGGAGCATGAGCGCCTTTCAAAAGAGCAGGAGGAATATGTAGATCAGTATTTTGAGGAAAATGTGTATCCGGTGCTGACGCCCATGGCTTTGGATTCTTCCAGGCCCTTCCCGCTGATTCGGAATAAGACCCTGAACATCGGCGCCCTGGTCCTGAAGAAAGAGGTTGCATGGCTGAAGGAAGAAGTCAGTGACGAGGGGAAAAAGGATTCAGGGAAAAAGAAAAGCTCTTCCAAGGAGGAAAAGGAAAAGCTGGAGTTCGCCACCGTGCAGGTTCCCTCTGTACTTCCCCGGGTGGTCTTTCTTCCGGAGGGGAAGAAGGGGAAGCGGTGCGCGATCCTTCTGGAACAGATCATTGAGAGGAATATTGACAAGCTTTTTCTGAATTACGATGTGGTCTGTGCCCATCCGTACCGGATCATGCGGAACGCGGATCTGACCATTGAGGAGGATGAAGCGGCGGATCTCTTAAAAGAGATTCAAAAGCTTTTAAAGAAACGCCAGTGGGGCGAGGTCATCCGGCTGGAAATCGAAGATAAGATGGAGCCGAAGCTTCTGAAAATACTGAAAAAGGAATTAAACGTAAAGGATGAAGACATATACAAGATCAATGGACCTCTGGACCTGACCTTTCTGATGAAGCTTTACGGCACGGAGGGGATGGAAGAATATAGAAATAAGCCTTACCAGCCCCAGCCCGTTCCGGGAATGAACGACGAAGAGGATATTTTTACTCAGATCCGAAGGGGGGATATTTTCCTGCATCACCCGTATATGACCTTTTCGCCGGTGATTCAGTTCGTGCGCCAGGCGGCTTCGGATCCGGATGTACTGGCCATTAAGCAGACCCTTTACCGGGTAAGCGGGAATTCCCCCATCGTGGCGGCTTTGGCCCAGGCGGCGGAGAACGGAAAGCAGGTAACGGTTCTGGTGGAGCTGAAAGCGAGATTCGATGAAGAGAATAATATTCTTTGGGCGAAGATGTTGGAGAAAGCAGGATGTCACGTGATCTACGGCCTTCTGGGACTGAAAACCCACAGCAAGATTACCCTTGTGGTGCGCAGGGAGGAGGACGGAATCCGTCGGTACGTTCATCTGGGGACGGGAAACTACAATGACTCTACTGCAAAGCAGTATACGGACTGCGGAATTCTCACATGCTCAGAGCCTATCGGGGAGGATGCCACGGCTGTATTTAACATGCTTTCCGGATATTCGGAGCCGAAACGCTGGAATAAGCTGGTGCTGGCGCCCATCTGGCTGAGAAAGCGGTTTCTGGAGCTGATCCGCAGAGAGACGGCCTATGCGCGGGAGGGGCATCCGGCCCAGATTATCGCCAAGATGAATTCACTCTGCGACCAGGAGATCATAGGAGCTCTCTATGAAGCCTCTGCGGCGGGCGTGAAGATCGATTTGATCATCAGAGGCATCTGCTGCCTGAAGGTGGGAATCCCGGGGATCAGTGAAAACATTCATGTGCGTTCCATTGTGGGGAATTTCCTTGAACACGCCAGAATTTTCTATTTCAGAAACGATGGGGAGGAAGAATTCTATATGTCCAGCGCGGACTGGATGCCGAGAAATCTGGATAAGCGGGTAGAGATCCTCTTCCCCATTGAGGATCCGCGGCTTCGGGAGGAAGCAAGACACATTCTGGATATTCAGCTGGAGGACAATGTAAAGGCGCATATTCTTCAGCCGGACGGAAACTATGAGAAGATCGACAAGAGAGGAAAAGTTCTGATCTGCGCCCAGGATTATTTCTGTCGGGAGGCGGTGGAAAGGGCAAAGGCTCCCAGAGAGGAAGAACAGACCCGGATCTTTACCCCGGCTCAGCCGGCGGAGGACGTTTAAGAGGGGAGGAAGAGCCATGTTTCGTGATCATACAAAGACGATCCGGATCGGAGACCGGGTCATTGGCGGAGGGAACCCTGTTCTGATCCAGTCAATGACGAATACAAAGACGGAAGACGTTCAGGCTACGGTTGCCCAGATCAACCGGCTGGCAGAGGCCGGATGCGAAATCATCCGCTGTGCTGTGCCCAATCAGGCGGCGGCCGCAGCCCTGAGGGAGATCAAAAAACAGATCTCCCTCCCTTTGGTGGCGGACATTCACTTTGATTACCGTCTGGCCCTTTCGGCCATTGAGGCAGGCGCCGATAAGATCCGTATTAATCCGGGCAATATCGGAAGCAGGGACCGGGTGAAGGCCGTGGTGGACGCGGCCAGGGAACGTCAGATTCCCATCCGGGTGGGAGTAAACGGAGGCTCCCTGGAAAAAGAGATTCTGGAGAAATATCATGGAGTGACGCCGGAGGGGCTTGTGGAGAGCGCCCTTGCGCAGACGGCCATGATTGAAGAGATGGGGTATGACAACCTGGTAATCAGCATAAAGGCTTCCGATGTGCTCCTCTGTGCCAGAGCCCATGAGCTCCTGGCAGAAAGGACCAGCTATCCCCTTCACGTGGGGATTACAGAGGCCGGTACTGTCTTTTCAGGAACCGTCAAGTCTTCTGTAGGACTCGGTATTATCCTGTATCAGGGGATCGGGGATACCATCCGGGTTTCCCTGACCGGCGATCCCATCGAAGAGGTAAAGGCCGCGAAAGCGATTTTAAAGGATCTGGGTCTCAAAAAGGGAGGGATTCAGGTAGTTTCCTGTCCCACCTGCGGAAGAACCCAGATTGATCTGATTCACCTTGCCAACCAGGTAGAAGAGATGGTAGCGGATATTCCTCTGAATTTGACGGTAGCCGTGATGGGCTGCATCGTAAACGGGCCCGGAGAAGCGAAGGAGGCGGATCTGGGAATTGCCGGAGGGAAGGGAGAAGGGCTGCTGATCAAAAAAGGAAAGGCAGTCCGGAAGGTTCCGGAATCAGAGCTTTTGTCTGCTCTGCGCCAGGAGCTTCTGAGCTGGGAAAAACAGAGCGCGCAGTAAGAATTAAGGAGAGGATTGGATGCAAAAGCCTTTTTTTCAGGTTTTCCCGACGATTCAGCTAAAGGATGAGACAAGGGAGAGGATGGAATACGCTTCCGTAAGCCGGGTGACTGTGAACCGCCAGAAGACCCAGCTGCATATTTATCTTGAAAGCGGCAGGCTGATACATAAAAAATATATCTTTGAAACAGAGCAGGCCATTCATGACCAGCTCTTTTCTGATGTTCTGATGAATATCAGGATTAATGAAAAATTCCGGCTGTCCAGACAGTATACAGCCAGAAATCTCATGGAAGTTTATGAGGAGAGCATTTTGCAGGAGCTAAGGGCCTACAATGTATTCCTGCACAATCTTCTGTCGGAAGCTAAAAAAGAATTTTTAGATGATGACACCCTGAAAATCACGTTCCGGGATTCCGTGATTGCGGACGGACATCAGGAGGAGCTTTTAAGAATTCTTGAAAAGATTTTCTGCGAGCGGTGCGGAATGTCGCTGAAAATTCAGGCTGAAAGGGAACCGGCCGGGAAGGCGTCGCTCCGGGAGCTTCATGACAGGGAGCTGGAGCAGGAGGTGGCTGCCATTACAGAAAAGTACCGTTCTGTAAAGCATGAGGAGCAGCAGAGACAAGAGGAAGGGCAGGAAGCGGAAAAGAAAGAGGCGTTCCCTACGGGGGGCGGACAGAAAAAGGAAAAGAAAGAGACCGGCCAGGGAGAAAATGCCGGTTCCGGAACCAAAAAGCCTGCTTCATCCAGAGAATGGTACAGCTCTGCCAGACGTTCGGATAATCCGGATGTGGTATACGGCCGGGATTTTGAAGGAGAACCGGCATGGATTGAACAGATCACAGGCGAGATCGGCGAGGTGATCCTGCGGGGCCAGATACTGGAGCTGGAGGCCAGGGAGCTGCGCAATGAGAAAACCATTTTGATATTCAGCATTACGGATTTTACAGATACTATCGGGGTAAAACTGTTTTTGAAAAATGAACAGGCCCAGGAGGTGTTGGGACAGATTAAGAAAGGCGGTTTCTACAAGCTCAGAGGCGTGACCACCATAGACAGGTTTGACAGCCAGCTTACCATCGGAAATGTTTTTGGCATTAAGAAAATACCGGATTTCCGGGAAAAGCGTATGGATACCAGCCCGGAGAAACGGGTGGAGCTTCACTGCCACACGAAGATGAGCGACATGGACGGCGTTTCAGATGTAAAGGATATTATAGAACGGGCTATGAGCTGGGGGCACTCTGCCATAGCCATTACGGACCATGGAGCCGTACAGGCTTTTCCGGATGCCAATCATGCTGTGCCGAAGGACAGCAGCTTTAAAGTGATCTATGGAATGGAAGCATACCTGGTGGATGATTTAAAAGAGATCGCGGTAAATGAGAAGGGACAGAATCTTGAAGATTCCTATGTGGTCTTTGATCTGGAGACTACCGGCTTTTCGCCGGAGGCCAACCGGATTATAGAGATCGGGGCGGTAAAGGTTGAAAAGGGGAAGATTACCGACCGCTTCAGCACCTTTGTAAATCCCCAGGTACCGATTCCTTTTAAAATCGAAGAGCTGACTCATATTAATGACAATATGGTGCTGGACGCGCCTGTGATTGAAAAGATTCTGCCGGAGTTTATGGAGTTTTGCCAGGGCTGTGCCATGGTGGCACACAACGCTGCCTTTGACATGAGTTTTATCGAAGAAAACTGCCGCCGTCTGAATCTTCCCTGTGATAAGACGGTGGTAGATACGGTAGCCATGGCCCGGGTGCTTATGCCGAAGCTGAACCGGTTTAAGCTGGACACAGTGGCGAAAGCCCTGGGGGTTTCCCTGGAAAACCACCACCGGGCAGTGGATGACGCCGCCTGCACCGCAGAAATCTTTATTCGTTTTCTGGATATGCTTCGCGGAAAAGAAATTGACACGCTTGCGAAGCTGAATGAGCTGGGAAAATCCTCACCGGATCAGATTAAGAAGCTGCCAACGTACCATGCGATTATTCTGGCTAAAAATGACATCGGGAGAGTGAATCTGTACAGGCTTGTGTCCTGGTCCCATCTTCAGTACTACAGCCGCCGCCCAAGGGTGCCCAAAAGTGTTCTTCAGAAATACAGAGAGGGACTGATTCTGGGATCTGCCTGTGAGGCAGGAGAACTGTACCGGGCTCTTCTTAGGGGAAGCTCTGAGCAGGAAATCATCCGGCTGGTGAATTTTTACGACTACCTGGAAATTCAGCCCTTAGGGAACAATATGTTTATGACCAGGGAAGATTATGAGGACCGGAAAACTGTAGAAGAATTAAAAGAGATCAACCGGAAAATCGTAGAGCTGGGAGAACGTTTCTCAAAGCCTGTGGTAGCCACCTGTGATGTTCACTTCCTGGATCCCAAGGACGAAGTCTACAGGAGAATCATCATGGCAAGCAAGGGATTTAAGGACGCGGACGAGCAGGCGCCCCTGTATCTGAGGACAACGGAGGAAATGCTGCGGGAATTTTCCTATCTGGGAGAGGCCAAGGCCAGAGAAGTGGTTATTACAAACACGAATAAAATTGCTGACAAGTGCGAGAAGATCTCTCCGGTCCGGCCGGATAAGTGTCCTCCGGTCATTAAGGATTCCGATAAGATTTTAAGAACTCTCTGTTATGAGAAAGCTCATGAAATATATGGAGAGAACCTTCCGGAGGTGGTGGAGGAGAGACTGGAAAGAGAGCTGAATTCCATTATATCCAATGGTTTTGCAGTGATGTATATCATTGCCCAGAAGCTGGTATGGAAATCCAATGCTGACGGATATCTTGTAGGATCCCGGGGATCTGTAGGCTCCTCCTTTGTGGCCACCATGGCCGGCATCACAGAAGTAAATCCTCTGCGTCCTCACTACTACTGTCCAAACTGCCATTACAGTGATTTTGACTCTGAGGAAGTCCTTTCCTACGCGGGAAAGGCGGGCTGCGATATGCCGGATAAGGACTGCCCTGTATGCGGAACGAAGCTGAAGAAGGACGGATTCGATATTCCCTTTGAGACCTTCCTGGGCTTCAAGGGAAACAAGGAGCCGGATATTGACTTGAATTTTTCAGGAGATTACCAGAGTAAGGCGCATAAATACACAGAGGTGATTTTCGGCGCGGGGCAGACCTTCCGGGCGGGAACCATAGGTACGCTGGCTGATAAGACGGCCTATGGGTATGTCAAGCATTATTATGAGGACAGGGAGATCCGCAAACGCCCCTGTGAGATCAACCGGATCGTTCAGGGATGCGTGGGGGTCAGAAGAACCACAGGGCAGCATCCGGGAGGAATTATCGTGCTTCCCCTGGGAGAAGAGATCTACTCCTTCACGCCGGTTCAGCATCCGGCCAATGATACCACCACGGATATTATTACCACCCATTTTGACTATCATTCCATTGACCACAACCTGCTGAAGCTGGACATTCTGGGACACGATGATCCTACCATGATTCGTATGCTGGAAGACCTGACGGGAATCGACGCCAAGAAGATTCCTCTGGACGATCCTTCCGTTATGTCCCTGTTTTCCAGTACAGAGGCTCTGGGAATCACACCGGAGGATATCGGAGGCTGTCCTTTGGGGGCTCTTGGAATCCCGGAGTTCGGGACGGATTTCGTAATTCAGATGCTGATTGACACAAAACCAAAAAGCTTTTCAGATCTGGTGCGTATTTCCGGTCTTTCACACGGGACGGATGTGTGGCTTGGAAATGCCCAGACTCTGATTGAGGAAGGAAAGGCCACGATTTCCACTGCCATCTGTACCCGTGACGATATTATGATCTACCTGATCAATAAGGGATTGGAGAGCGAGCTTTCCTTTACCATCATGGAGAGCGTCCGCAAGGGGAAGGGACTGAAGCCGGAATGGGAGGAGGAAATGAAAGCCCACGGGGTTCCGGACTGGTATATCTGGTCCTGCAAAAAGATCAAGTATATGTTCCCCAAGGCTCACGCGGCTGCCTACGTTATGATGGCTTACCGCATTGCCTACTGTAAGATTTTCTATCCGCTGGCTTACTACGCCGCTTATTTCAGCATAAGGGCCTCCGGATTCGATTATGAGCTGATGTGTCTCGGTAAGGAAAAACTTCTGTATCATATGCGGGATTATGAGAAACGGATGGATACCTTGAGCAAAAAAGAGCAGGATACGTATAAGGATATGAAGATCGTAAGAGAGATGTATGCCAGAGGCTTTGAGTTTACTCCCATTGATATTTATAAGGCTCAGGCCAACCGGTTCCAGATCGTAGACGGCAAGCTGATGCCGTCCTTAAGCTCCATTGGAGGACTGGGTGATAAGGCGGCTCTGGCTGTGGTGGACGCGGTCAAGGACGGCCCCTTCCTGTCCAGGGAGGATTTCCGGAACAGAACCAAGGTCAGCAAGACCATCACAGACCTGCTTTCGGATCTGAAAATTCTGGCAGATCTTCCGGAGACGAATCAGCTGTCTCTGTTCGATTTTGCTGTGTAGGAGGATATATGTTGGAAAAATTTTATCCGGACGAGTATCTGGATTCAGCCTATGACATAAATTATGAGGAATTTTACAAGAAAGGGTACCGGGGAGTCATCTTTGACATTGACAATACCCTGGTACCTCATGGAGCCCCGGCGGACGAGAGAGCGAAGGATCTCTTCGCCCGCCTGAAGGCCATAGGATATTCCTGCTGCCTGCTCTCAAACAACCAGCGCCCGAGAGTGGAGATGTTTAACCGGGAGATTCAGGTGAATTTTATTGAAAACGCCCACAAGCCTTCCAGAAAAAATTATAGGAAGGCCATGGAGCTGATGAAAACCCGGGAAAAGAACACCCTCTTTGTGGGAGACCAGCTTTTTACAGATGTCTATGGGGCGAAAAGAACCGGAATCTATTCCATTCTGGTTAAGCCCATTCATCCCAAGGAGGAAATACAGATTGTGCTGAAGCGGTACCTTGAGCGAATTGTCCTGCACTTTTACCGGAAGTCTCATTCCAAAGGAAAGTAAATCCTGTCAGACGTTGCCCCGCTGCCAAAGCGGGGACACGCTCCACACCAAATGGACGTGCCGGTGCGTCCCCTTGGCTTACCGCCCGCGGGAGTAAATGACTTCTCCACGGCAGATGGTGGCATGTACCTTCCCGTACAGAGGGCAGCCGGTAAAGGGTGAGTTGCTGGATTTGGAAGAATACCCCTCCGGTACCCAAAGCTCATCCGGATCAAAGAGAACCACATCGGCCGGGGCGCCCGGGGCAATGGTTCCAAAGGGCATTTTGTATAGCCTTGCCGGATTGGCAGACATCTTTTCCATCAGGGACAGAAGCGTCAGATGGCCGGGCCGCACCAGATTCGTAATGCCGAGAGCCAGAGAAGTCTCCAGGCCGATGATGCCGCTGGGAGCTTCAAAGAAAGGCCTGGCCTTCTCTTCGCTGCTGTGGGGAGCGTGGTCGGTGGCGATAGCGTCGATGGTGCCGTCCTTCAGCCCTTCTATGATTGCCAGGCGATCCTTCTCTGTGCGCAGGGGGGGATTCATTTTTGCCAGAGTGCCGTGTTCCTTCAGAGCGTCCTCGGTCAGGGAAAAATGATGGGGCGTGGCCTCGGCGAATACCTTCGCGCCTAGAGCTTTTGCCGTACGCACAAGAGCTACTGAGGTCCTGGAGCTGATGTGCTGGATGCTGATTCTGGCCCCGGTGTGAAGCGCCAGCATACAGTCTCTGGCCACCAGAAGATCTTCGGCAATGGCCGGCGCCGTCTGATTGGTGCCGCTTTTTTCGATAAAATTCGGATCCTCTTCGTGAAAGGAGAGGGGCAGATCCAGTTTTTTGGCCCGGAGCATGGCCTGGACTGCCAGCTTTTCATCCATGAGAGGGATTCCGTCGTCGCTGAAGCCACAGGCACCTGCCGTTCCAAGAGCCAGGAAGTCTGTCAGCTCCTTCCCCAGCAGCCCTTTCGTCACAGCCGCCACAGAATAAATTCTGATTTTTTCCCGGGATGCCCTTTTATAAAAATCCTTCAGAAGCCCAGGGGTATCCATAACGGGTTTCGTATTCGCCATGCATACCACAGCGGTAAAACCTCCTGCGGCCGCAGAAAGGGAACCGGTATGCAGATCTTCCTTGTAGGTTAGTCCCGGATCACGGAAATGAACATGCACATCCACGAATCCGGGAGCGGCGCAGAGACCGCTGGCATCTATGACCGTTTCTCCAGGTTCGGGAGAGAGCTGGCCGGATTCGGCAATCTGTTCATTTCTGATGCGGATATCGCCGATCCATTCTTGGAGTGTGCCTGGAGAGAGAATTCTTCCGTTTTTGATCAGCATGAAAGTACCTCATTTCTTTTTTTGTCTTCAGTTTACAGAGAGTCGGTGTTTCTGTCAAGAAAGGGGAAGAAAACAGTTGAAAAATTCCGATGTATAGGATAGAATAGTATAGATCATGTGATTCGAGAAAAAATGGTTTGGATAATAATAAGGAGGCAGAAATAATATGATTTCAGCAGGCGATTTTAGAAACGGTATTACTCTGGAGATGGATGGAAATATCTATCAGATTGTGGAATTCCAGCACGTAAAGCCGGGTAAGGGCGCTGCGTTCGTGAGAACCAAACTGAAAAATATCATCAATGGAGGCGTAGTTGAGAAGACCTTCCGTCCCACAGAGAAATTCCCCCAGGCGAGAATTGACCGTGTGGATATGCAGTATCTCTACAACGATGGGGATCTGTTCTATTTTATGAATACAGAGACTTATGATCAGATCGGATTAAATAAAGATGCCATTGGAGACGCTCTTAAGTTTGTGAAAGAGAATGAAATGGTAAAGATCTGTTCTCACAACGGAAACGTGTTTGCCGTTGAGCCGCCTCTCTTTGTAGAGCTGGAAGTAACCGAGACAGAGCCGGGATTCAAGGGCGATACTGCTACAGGTGCAACCAAGCCGGCTACGGTAGAGACCGGCGCGGTAGTGAACGTTCCCCTTTTCGTTGAGCAGGGAGATGTTCTGAAGATTGATACCAGAACAGGCGAGTATCTTTCCAGAGTTTAATGAATCAGAGAAGTCCCTGTACAGGATGAATCAGGGCAGTACAGCAGATTATTGGCAGTCCGGACGTTTTGTTCCGGGCTGCTTTGTTATCGTATTCCGCAGAATCCATTTTCTGTGGTCAAAAAATACTTGCGATATGAGACGATATCTGATATAGTAAGTGCATAATCTTTTGGGTTTTCCCAATATCTTCGCGCATCGCGCTTCTTTGTGCAGATCTGCACGAATTTCAACCGAAGAATTATGAAACAGAGAAAGGATGAGGCTTATTGAAGTATGAGATCTTTTTGTCTCAGATCAGAGAATGTGTACAGAAGAAGGCAGGAGAGGAGGTGCAGATCCGCATTGCCCATATTGTGAAGAATAACATGCAGTCTAAGGACGGCATGACGATTCTGCGGCGGGGAGAGACCACATCTCCGGCCATCTATCTGGATTCCTATTACGAAGCGTTCTGCCGGGGCGTTTCCCTGGATGAAATTGCCTTGGAGATTCTTGATTCCTGCGAAGAAAACCGCAGAAATCCCTGCTTTGACATAGAATTTTATAAAGATTACGCAAAGGTAAAGCCAAGGCTTATCTGTAAGCTGGTAAACTATGATAAGAACCGGGAGATGTTAAAGAAGATGCCCTTCCGGCGTTTCCTCGATCTGGCCGTGATCTATGGCTATCTGCTGGAGGAAGAGGCTTTCCGGGACGCGGTGATTTTTGTGAAAAACCAGCACCGGGAGATTTGGGGAGTCCAGGAGGAGGAGCTTTACAGGACTGCCATGGAGAATACGCCGAAGCTCATGCCCAGTCAGCTGTTGGATCTGCAGACTCTTTTAGCAGGTATAGAAGGCCGGGAGAGCCTTGGGATCGATGAGACTTCGGGAGCCCCGCGAATTTACGTTCTCTCCAACTGTCAGAAATACCTAGGCGCTTCCGCTATTCTTTACCCGGCGGCGCTGAAGGACATCGCTGAGCAAATCGGAGAAGAATATTTCGTACTGCCCAGCAGCGTTCATGAATGTATGATTCTCCCTGACAGCCAGGTCCTGTCCCCCTGGACACTGCAGGAAATCGTAAGGGAGATCAATGAGTCCTACGTACAGCCGGAGGATGTGCTGGGAGAGTCCATCTATCAGTATGCCGGAGATGGCAGACTGAAGATAGTGCTGCAGGGGTAAGGAGATGTGTTCATAAGAAACGGGAAAATCATCTCTCTGTCCTTGCGCCCTTTGAGCAAATGAAATATAATACTACATAATACGCAAAGAGGTATGAGCGGATAAGCCTACGAACCGGCGCGGAAAGAAACGTGGTGATGAATGTGATAAAGATCGCGATATGCGATGATGAAGAAAAAGCTGTCGTCCTGCACGAGAGGATCGTTAAAGCCTGTTTGCAGCCGCAGGGCATCGGCTATGAAATAACGACCTATACCCAAAGCCGCAATCTGCTTTGCGACATAACGGATGATAGATTTTTTTATGATCTGATTTTGCTGGACATTGAAATGCCGGGGATCAGCGGTATGGAAATACCCCAGCAGCTTAAAGGCTTCCTTCCGAATGTCCGAATTATCTTTGTGACTTCGCACACAGAATATGCCATTGACGCCTTTGAACTGTCTATCTTCCGCTATGTACCGAAAAACAATCTGGAAGGGAGGCTGGCTGCCGCCGTGACCGATGCCGCCAGGCTGATTGAACTGGAGGCTGGTCAGGAGTACACAATCCAGACGGCAAGCCGCATGGAGAAGATCCCATATAGAGATATTTTCTATATTCAGCGAGACGGAAAAAACGCCAGCATTATGTCCGGCGTTGGGATTGCGAAGGTACGAAAGAGCTTGCAGCAGGTTTTTGACGAGCTGAATACGCCGGAGTTTATCTTTATTGACCGGGGCTGTATTGTCAATATCATTCAGATTATGAAAGTCAGCGATGGGATGGCTGTATTGAAAAATGGCGAGCAGCTGCCTATCAGCCGTTCTCACTTGCAGGAGGTAAAGCAGAAAATCAATCAGTTTTGGGGGGCGCATATATGATGGAAGGGATTCCAACAATTTCCTACTTTCTTACTAATGAAATGCGTCTGTTTTTGGGGCTTTTTCTTGTGGCAAAGGTGATGAACTTCCTGCCGGAAAGAAGGCTGCTGCTTTTGTCTGCTGCTGGCGGTGTTCTGGCAACAGCTCTGCAAATGGCAGAATTGCCGACGATAGGTGTTTTGACTGTCGAATTGCTGGTGATCACTGGGGTTACATGGTATTGCCTGCGGGATAAGCTGAACCTTTGCCTGTTCCTGATTTTCTTTTATGAAGTCGGTGTAGGGCTATGGGATTTCCTGCTGCAGGCGGGGCTTGGCATCCTGTTCCGCTCGGAAAATTTTATCAATCCCAATGCTGTGGAATACCTCGCAGGTATTTGGCTGGTACGTCTTTTGATGTTCATTGGTGCAATTACGCTGGCAAAGCAAGGCCATCCAAACGCAGGGACACTTCGGGCTTTGTCTGTTCTCGTCATTCTGGGAATGTTTGGCGCTGTAACATTGTCGGAGCAGACCATCCTGCCGCTGAACGAAGATCAGGTAGGTACATGGATTATTCTGTCTGTCATATTGCTGTTTGCAATCTTGTTCTACCGTGTCAACCAGCAGCGTGAAATGGAGGCGGAAATCGCAAAACTGAAACAGGAGCAGGCGGAAATTACAGAGCGCGACTATCAGGCGCTGCGCCGTACTTATGCGGACAATGCCAAGCTGTATCACGATCTGCACAATCATATTGAAGCAATTTACCAGTGCCTGATACAAGGTGATACCAAGGAGGCGGTACGATATTGCCAGGAGTTGCGAACCCCTGTCCGGCAAATTTCGCAAACCGTTTGGACCGGCGATAAAGCCCTTGATTATCTGATCAGCAGTAAAATAGCATTGGCCGGGCAAGAGCAGATCAAAACAAAGGTCAATATCGAATATCCCCATAACACCAATATCCGAAGCGTTGACTTAACAACCATTTTAGGAAATCTGCTGGACAACGCTTTGGAGGCAGCCAAAACAGCCCCAGAGAGCTTACGTTTTCTCAATCTGACGATCCGGCGGATTAACGCCATGCTTGTTATCAAAGTAGAAAACGGCTATGGCAACACGCCTGCACAGGAAAACGGAAAGCTGCTGACTTCTAAAAAGGACAAAGCCTTTCATGGATGGGGACTGAAAAGTGTCCGGACAGCGGCGGAACGCTATGATGGAGCCATTCGTACCGATTACAAAGATCATGTATTCCAGTCCGTTGTCACCCTGTCTTTCCAGCCGGTCAAAACAGCATAATCTTTACTTTGAAAATGGTAGGAAGCAAAAAAGCTGCCTGCCATTTTTTATGGTCAAAAACCTACCATTCGTGGACATTCCCGCACGCAGGAGGCCTTTGGTGTATGCTTGCATTGTAAACAAGAAACCCAATGACATACAGAAATAAAGGAGGTTGTTTGTATGCGTCACTTTTATTTTCGTTTGATCCTCGGCATCGTTTTTATCTGCTGTATGATTTACAGCTTCGTCACCATGAACGTCTCGTTTGCTCTGCTGTATATTTTCCTCGGCGGCGTGCTTTTGTATTCCGCCTATTCCATCTGGAAAAAAGAAAAAGGTCATTGGAGGTAAGCGGCATGAGCAGCGCGACATTTCTTTCTCTCAATAAATTAAGCGTCTGGTACACTGCCGATCATCCTGTACTTTCAGATTTTTCACTGGATTTGGGGACAAATGAAGTTGTCGGGCTGATCGGGCTGAACGGTGCCGGAAAAACGACTTTTATTAAAACCGTTGCTGGTTTACTGCCGGAATATCGTCTGGACAGCGCCGCATGGAACGGTCAGACGTTCTCGTTCCGTGATAAGGCATTCAAGCGGAGCCGATACATTGTTTTTGCGGAAGATCGGTCTTTTCAGTATTTCACATTCCGGGAATATCTGGCGTATGTGGCCGCGTCTTATGGCGTACCGCTGCCGGATGTGTCCGGGCTGGTGAAAGGCTTCCACTTCGAGGATTATACCGATATTCTTTTAAAGGAACTGTCCACCGGAAATCTGAAAAAAGCCTATCTGATTACAGCGTTTGCCCTGCGGCCCAAGCTGCTGCTTCTGGACGAACCTGTGAACGGGCTGGATTTCCAAAGCACAGAGTTTTTATACCAGATTATGGGCGGTTATAAGCAATATGGGACACTCCTGTTTTCGTCCCACATTTTAGAAAGCATTTGTCTGACCTCTGACCGCGTACTGATTTTGGAGCATGGCAGGATCCGCCAGACATTCACTGGCACTAAGGTTGCTGCTGGAAATATCCGGGAGGCGCTGGCCGATGAAGAACATCATTAAAGCGCTCTCCAAACAGTTTTTTGGCGCGAAGTATGAGAGCGCCGGAAAAAGCCTGCTGGCCGCTGTTATCTTGTTTGTCGCGGTCTATGCGGCTGAATTTCGGGCTGCGATCGCGCCCTATATTCTCTATCTGACATCGACCCTTTTTAATGTCGGTATCATGTGGCAGATGCTTAACGGGCGGCGGCACATGGAAACGATGCTGGGGATGTTTATGCTACCCTTTGATAACCGCAGTTTTGTCTTTTCCTATGTGCTGGTGCTGGGAGCGCATACCCTGATGACGAAAACATTGCTGATCTGGTCGCTGTTCTTCGCTTTTGCCTCATGGAGCGTATGGGAAATTTTTGTTGCGATTATCTGCGGCTGTATGGCGTGTGTGGTAACGGCGGCGGGGTATCGGATGGGCCGGAAAGGTCTTGCTGTGCTGTCAATCCTTTGGGCTGCCGGTATTCTGGCCGTTATTTTGCTGGTACGCCAATGGGCAGCGGTTCTTCTTGCAGCGGTGGTAAGCGTGATAGCTGCGGTGCTGTATCTGGCCTTTGCGGATGCATATGATTTTTACAGTGCCGACGCTGCAAAGAAAGCTGTCCGGCATACAGGCCGCGCCGGAGGTGTGTTCACCTACCTGATTCGCTATTTGATGGCGAACAAAACTTATCTTGTCAACACCGTGGGCTTATGTGGGATTGCCTGCTTTCTGCCTCTGTTGTTCGGTGAATTTCACGGACTGAATCTATTCCCTATGGGCCTTTCGATCCTTTGCTTAAACACCCCGATCTGTACGCTGCTGTCTGGCGACCCGGATTTGGAACAGGCGATCCGTATACTTCCCGGACAGACGGGGCGATTTTATCGGGGATATTGCTTGTTTATCTTTACGGCCAATAGCATTGCCGCCGTCATCTATCTATGCAGTTGGCAGATTGTCAGCGGCGGCATTAATTTTATCTATGTGGGGACGCTTCTTATATTCGCCCTGCAAAGCGCCATTCTGTCGGTCATTCTGGAATGGAAATATCCCATCCGTGGTTGGAAAACAGAAAGCGATCTGTGGCATCATCCCCGCAAATATCTCGTTCCGCTGATCATGCTGCTGGCTGCAGCATTTGTAGGCACATGGACACCGGCCCTTTGGATATGTGCCGCTGCTTTGCTGATAGAGTGCTGTGTTTTCGAGTACATGACTTATCCATTGCTATAAAAAAATCAGGAGACAGTCCTCACTGTCTCCTGATATGCACACCTGAAGGGATTCGAACCCCTGACACGTGGTACCGGAAACCACTGCTCTATCCCCTGAGCTACAGGTGCAAAGAATTTTACCTGAAAAATATTACCACATGTTTTTTGGAATGTAAAGAGTTTCTTTGAAAAAATTTGGTTTATTTTAATAAAAGCCTTTTTAAGTTTAAGAATACATTAGGAAACCCCCGCTTTACAAGTGAATTTAAATATGTTAAGATTATTCAAAATTGTGCAATTATTTTACAGTGTGTACAAGTCTGCATCCACACGGTTAGCGGGAGAGCAGACGGAGGAGGAATGATTTTCCCGAAAACGGGCACAAAATTTAATAAGAGCAGGGGGGATATATATGGATCGCGTAAGAGAATGGATTTCCGACAATCTTCGTTATATTTTGCTTGGTTTGGCGGTGATCCTGCTTATTGTGATTGCTTTTTTTGCGGTACGTCTGATTCAGGGAATTGGCTCCGGCAATGAAGAACCGCAGCAGACAGAGAGACAGACAGAGAGTGGAACAGAGTCTGTATCGGAGAGTAGCGGGGAGGATCTTTCCCTTACGCGGAACGATCAGAATATTCTGAACCTGATGACAGAATATTTCACAGCTCTGCAGAATAAGGATATGGATACGCTTCGGACGCTTCAGGATCCTTTTGATACAGAGGATGAGCAGGCGGCTCAGAACAGCGCCATAGAAGCGTACAGCAATATTATCACTTATTCAAAACCTGGGCTTACAGAGGGTTCTTATGTGGTATACGCGTATGCGGATGAGAAGATTACCGGAATCGATACATTGGTTCCCAGCCTTCAGGAATTGTATGTAGTTACCAACAGTGACGGAAATCTGGTGATTACAGACAAGGATTCCAGTCAGGAGCTGATCGACTATATTGCCGAACGGCAGACCGATGAGGATGTGCAGGCGCTGGTGGAAGATGTAAGAGGCAAGGTATCAGATGCGGTGGCGCAGGATACAGACCTGGAAGAATATGTAGATTCTCTCTCTTCCGAAAACTCCGGTACGGATACCTCAACAGAGAGCGAAAGCGGTTCCCAGACAGGGACTGAGGCCGGCAGCGCTTCAGCCGGCGATACCATGACGGCTACCACTACTGTGAATGTCCGCAGTGAGGCTTCCACGGACGGGGTTATTTACGGTTCTCTCACAGAGGGAATGGAGGTAACGATTCTTGAGAGTCTGGATTCCGGTTGGTCCCATATTCAGTATACGACAGCGGACGGCACGACTATTGAAGGCTATGTGATGACGCAGTATTTGACCAATGCACAATAGAGAAAAGATATGAAAAATGCGGGCGGCGCATCGTGCAGGGCATGATGCGCCGGACTTTTCGTTAGAAAACCCAATGAAAAGAAACAGAAAGAGAGAAAAATCTTGAGGGAAGAAGTGAGGATCAATAAATATCTCAGCGAAGCTGGCGTGTGTTCGCGCAGAGAGGCGGATCGTCTGGTGCAGGCGGGCAGTGTGAAGATAGACGGACGCCGGGCAGAAGTGGGAGAAACGGTTCTGCCCGGACAGAAAGTTACGGTAAAAGGAAGACTGGTGGAGAAAGAAGAGGCGAGGATTCTTCTTGCTTTCTATAAGCCCAGAGGAGTGGTCTGTACTACGGACAGGCGTTGGAAGGACAGAACCATTGAGGATGTACTGAAATATCCCATCCGTTTGTTTCCGGTGGGAAGACTGGACAAGGAGTCGGAGGGACTTCTGCTGATGACCAATGACGGAAATCTTCAGAATCAGATTGCGAGGGCCAGATACAGACATGAAAAAGAATATTTTGTAACGGTGAACCGTCCGGTTTCTGAGGAATTTTTAGAGAAAATGGCTCGGGGCGTATATCTCCCGGAGCTGGAGCGCACCACCAGGCCATGTCTTACAAGAAAAAGAGGGGAATTTGAATTCTCTATTGTTCTGACACAGGGCATGAACCGACAGATACGCAGAATGTGCCATGTTTTCCAGTATGAAGTAAAAAGACTTGTCAGAGTCAGGATTATGAATATCCTGCTGGGGGATATGAGAGAAGGAGAATACAGGGAAGTCACAGAAGAAGAACTCTCTGATTTGATGCAGAGGCTGGGAAAGACAAAAGAGATCAGTTCTGAATATAGGAAGGGAGAAACCAGATGGAACAGCAGATCGAAAGGATGAAAGAATTATCCCGGATTTTAAAAGAGGCCTCACGGGTGTATTACCAGGAAAATGGGGAAGCCATGAGCAACTATGAGTATGACCGGCTTTATGATGAGCTTACAGCTCTGGAGAAAGAGACCGGAGTAATCCTGGCCGGGAGCCCTACTCTTCAGGTAGGATATGAGGCGGTAGATGAGCTGGCCAAGGAACGTCATGAGACTCCGATGCTCTCCCTGGATAAGACAAAGGATGTGGAAAGTCTGGCAGCCTTTGCAGGAGATCAACCGGTGCTGGTTTCCTGGAAGCTGGATGGCCTCACCGTGGTTCTGACCTATGAGGGGGGACAACTGGCGAAAGCAGTCACAAGAGGAAACGGAGAAGTAGGCGAGGTGGTTACCAATAATGCCCGGGTATTTTCAAATATTCCATTAAATATCGCATACAAAGGCGAACTGATTCTCCGGGGAGAGGCTGTGATCACTTACTCTGAGTTTGCCAGAATCAACGAGGAGATCGAGGATGTAGACGCGAAGTACAAGAATCCCAGGAACCTCTGCAGCGGCTCTGTCCGTCAGCTGAATAACGAGATCACTGCGGGACGGAATGTCAGGTTTTACGCATTTGCTCTGGTGAAGGCCCTAGATGTGGACTTTAAAAATTCAAGAGAATGTCAGTTTCAGTGGCTGAAAGCACAGGGATTTGAGGTGGTGGAATATAAGAGAACGGATGCCGCCGGAATGGGAGAGACGGTAAAATGGTTCGCGGATCAGATACAGCATTACGACGTCCCCTCGGACGGCCTTGTGGCAACGTACGACGATATCGCGTACGGCCAGTCTCTGGGAAGAACGGCAAAGTTTCCGAGAGATTCCATTGCTTTTAAGTGGAAGGATGAGATAAGAGAAACGCATCTGATTGAAATTGAATGGAGTCCCTCCAGAACAGGTCTGATCAATCCGGTGGCGGTCTTTGAGCCGGTGGAACTGGAGGGAACCACAGTGAGCCGAGCCAGCGTTCACAATCTCAGCGTCATGAAGAGCCTGAAGCTGGGGATCGGGGACAGAATTACGGTATATAAAGCAAACATGATTATTCCTCAGATCGCGGAAAATCTGACCTGCAGCGGGAAAATTTCCATACCCGCTGCCTGTCCTGCCTGCGGCGGTCCTACTGCCGTCCGCAGCGTAAACGGTATTGAGACTCTTTACTGTACCAATGAAAACTGCGGCGCAAAGAAGATCAAGGCTTTTACACTTTTTGTCAGCCGGGATGCCATTAATATCGAAGGCCTTTCAGAGGCGACACTGGAGAAGTTTATCGGAAAAGGCTTTATTCATTCTTTTGCGGATATCTTTCATCTGAACCGTTTTAAAGAAGAAATCGTACAGATGGATGGATTTGGCGAAAAGTCTTTTGAGAATCTTATGGACAGTATAGAAAACTCCAGATATACCACGCTTCCAAGGCTGCTTTACAGCCTTGGAATTCCAAACATCGGTACGGCAAACGCAAAACTGATCTGCCGGGAATTCGGATATGATCTGGAAAAAATCCGGCGCTGTACGCCGGAAGAAGTGGCTGCCGTGGACGGCCTGGGCGAGGTGATTGCCGGAGCCTTCTGCGGTTACTTTCAGGATTCCGGAAATCAGAAGCTGCTGGATGAACTTTTAAAGGAGCTTACAATAGAGGAACCGGAGGAGAACGTGATGCCCCAGAGTCTTTCCGGAAAGACCTTTGTGATTACAGGCAGCTTGACACAGTTTCCCAACCGGAACGGGCTGAAGGCCTATATTGAGGAAAGGGGAGGCAAAGTCACAGGAAGCGTTACCGGAAAGACGGATTATCTGATCAACAATGATACAGCATCCAATTCGTCAAAGAACAGAAAGGCCAGAGAGCTGAATATACCGGTTCTTTCAGAGCAGGATTTTCTGAATCTGGCAGAAGGAGGAGATAGAAATGCCAATTAAAGTACAAAGTGATCTGCCGGCGCGGGAGATTCTGGAGAGAGAAAATATTTTCGTTATGGATGAGCATCGGGCGGTACATCAGGATATCCGTCCCATTCAGATCGCGATTTTAAATCTGATGCCACTAAAGGAGGAAACGGAGCTGCAGCTTCTACGCTCTTTGTCCAATACTCCTCTGCAGGTGGACGTGACTTTTGTGAAGGTGAGTTCCCATGAATCCAAAAATACTTCTACCAGCCATCTGAATAAATTTTATGTGGAATT
>DVGK01000112.1 GCA_018712785.1 Candidatus Choladousia intestinavium
AATAAGTATGTAGAAGATTTAAAGGCAAAATCAGCTGCAGAATTAAATGAAGAATTAGTAGCTGCTAAAAAGGAACTTTTCAATCTGAGATTCCAGAACGCTACCAATCAGCTGGATAATACAAGCAGGATCAAAGAGGTTCGCAAGAACATTGCCAGAATCCAGACTGTTATTACGGAGAAGGCAAACGCTTAATGCGCTGCCTGGGGACAGATTGAGAGAAAGGAGAGATTTTCGTGGAAAGAAATCTTAGGAAGACCCGTGTAGGCAAGGTTGTCAGCAATAAAATGGACAAAACAATTGTTGTTGCAGTAGAGAACCACGTAAGACACGCCCTTTACAATAAAATCGTAAAGAGAACTTACAAGCTGAAAGCGCATGACGAAAATAACGAATGCAGCATTGGAGATACAGTTAGAGTGATGGAGACAAGACCCCTTTCCAAAGACAAGAGATGGAGACTTGTTGAGATCGTAGAGAAAGTGAAATAATATAGGAGGTATATCAGCATGGTACAGCAGGAAACCAGACTGAGAGTTGCTGATAACACCGGTGCAAAAGAGCTTCTTTGCATTCGCGTTATGGGCGGTTCCACTAGAAGATATGCAGGGATTGGCGATATTATCATTGCTTCTGTTAAAGATGCAACACCAGGCGGTGTTGTTAAAAAGGGTGATGTTGTAAAGGCAGTTGTAGTACGTACCGCAAAAGGCGTTCGCCGTAAAGACGGCTCCTACATTCGTTTTGATGAGAACGCCGCAGTCATCATCCGTGACGATTTGAATCCGAGAGGAACACGTATTTTTGGACCAGTAGCCAGAGAGCTTCGTGAGAAACACTTTATGAAGATCGTTTCTTTAGCTCCGGAAGTATTATAAGGAGGGCCAAAAGAATGAACAAAATTAAGAAAGGCGATACTGTAAAGGTAATTGCCGGTAAAGATAAAGACAAAGAAGGCAAGGTTCTGGCAGTAAAGGACGGCAAGGTTCTGGTAGAAGGAATCAGCATGGTGACAAAGCACACCAAACCGTCTGCGGCCAACCAGCAGGGCGGCATCGTAAACAAAGAGTCTTATATCGACGTTTCCAATGTTATGTATCTGCATAAAGGAAAACCCACCCGTGTGGGATTCAAGATGGACGGCGATAAGAAGGTCCGCGTAGCCAAGGCTACCGGCGAAGTAATCGACTAATTGAGAGAGGAGGCCGCACAAGTTGAGTAGATTGAAAGAAATTTATAAGAATGAGATCGTAGACGCTATGATCAAAAAATTCGGATATAAGAATATCATGGAAGTTCCGAAGCTTGACAAGGTCGTAATCAATATGGGCGTTGGCGAAGCGAAGGACAATGCAAAAGTTCTGGAATCTGCTGTAAAGGATATGGAAACCATTACAGGACAGAAGGCAGTTCTTACGAGAGCAAAGAATTCCGTGGCTAACTTTAAGATCAGAGAGGGTATGGCCATCGGCTGTAAGACCACTCTGCGGGGCGAGAAAATGTACGATTTCGTAGACCGTCTCATCAATCTGGCGCTTCCCCGTGTACGTGATTTCCGGGGAGTAAATCCCAACGCCTTCGACGGAAGAGGAAACTACGCTCTTGGTATCAAAGAGCAGCTGATCTTCCCGGAGATCGAATATGATAAGATTGACAAGGTCAGAGGTATGGACGTAATTTTCGTAACTACTGCAAAGACAGATGAAGAGGCACGGGAATTGCTGAGACTGTTCAACATGCCGTTTACGAGATAGTATAGGAGGGAAATTTCATGGCTAAAACAGCAATGAAAATTAAGCAGCAGCGCAAACAGAAATTTTCAACGAGAGAATACTCCCGCTGCAGAATCTGCGGCCGCCCGCATGCTTATCTGAGAAAATACGGTATCTGCCGTATCTGCTTCAGGGAACTGGCTTACAAGGGACAGATTCCCGGCGTGAAGAAAGCTTCCTGGTAATCCGGGAATCACCAGCAAGAAATTTAACATGTAAAGTCTGAAGAATGAGGAGGAAACTTACATGACAATGAGCGATCCGATTGCAGATATGCTTACAAGAATCCGTAACGCGAATACTGCAAAGCATGATACAGTTGATGTACCCGCATCCAAGATGAAAATTGCTATTGCAAACATTCTGGTGGATGAGGGATATATTAAGAAATATGATCTGGTTGACGACGGCGCATTCAAAACTATTCATATTACTCTGAAGTACGGCGTGGATAAGAATGAGAAAGTCATCACAGGATTAAAGAGAATTTCCAAGCCGGGCCTTCGTGTATACGCAGGCAAGGATAATCTTCCCAAGGTTCTGGGAGGACTGGGCGTGGCAATCCTTTCCACAAACCAGGGCGTAATCACCGACAAGGAAGCAAGAAAGCTTCAGGTAGGCGGCGAAGTACTCGCCTTCGTATGGTGACCGGAAGCACTTAGCGAATTCAAGCCGAAGGCGCAGAATGAGGTTAGTGCGAGGTCGTTGGCGAACCTTAACGAGCGCAAGCCGCAGGCGCAGCGGGAGTTTAGTTGAGCGAACATACCCGTATGGCACTTAGCGAATTCAAGCCGAAGGCGCAGCAAATATACTGAAAACAGAGAAGGCGCCAGACCTTCTCCGAAAATTTAAGTAAGGAGGAAACAGGCATGTCACGTATTGGTAGAATGCCCGTGGCAATCCCGGCAGGAGTAACTGTTGAGGTTGCGGAAGGTAACAAGGTTACCGTAAAAGGATCCAAGGGAACTCTTGAGAGAGTGCTTCCCAAAGAAATGGAAATTAAGGTAGAAGACGGTCATGTGGTTGTATCAAGACCGAATGACCTGAAGAAGATGAAATCTCTCCATGGACTTACCAGAACGCTGATTCAGAACATGGTAGTAGGAGTAAGCGAGGGTTATACAAAGACTCTGGAAGTAAACGGCGTAGGTTACAGAGCGGCTAAGGCTGGCAAGAAGCTGACCCTGTCTCTGGGATACTCACACCCGGTTGAGATGAATGATCCGGACGGAATCGAGACAAAGGTAGACGGAAATAAGATTCTGGTTTCTGGTATTGACAAAGAAAAGGTTGGTCAGTACGCGGCTGAGATCAGAGAGAAGAGAAAACCGGAACCGTATAAGGGCAAGGGTATCAAGTATGCGGATGAAGTGATCAGACGTAAGGTTGGTAAGACCGGTAAGAAATAAATAAGGAGAGTGTGAAAATGGTTAGTAAAGAATCAAGAACTAAAGTTCGTTTGAATAAGCACAGAAGAATCCGCAATCGTTTCAGCGGCACTGCCGAGAGACCGCGTCTGGCTGTGTTTAGAAGCAATAACCACATGTATGCTCAGATTATTGACGATACCGTTGGACATACTCTTGTTTCTGCCAGCACTCTTCAGAAGGATGTAAAGGCAGAGCTGGAGAAGACCAACAATGTGGATGCGGCAGCATATCTGGGAACTGTCATTGCCAAAAGAGCTCTGGAAAAAGGAATCAAGAGCGTGGTATTCGACAGAGGCGGCTTTATCTATCAGGGCAAAATCAAAGCGCTGGCTGACGCAGCCAGAGAAGCTGGACTGGAATTCTAAAAAGGGAGGAAAAGACACATGAGACATGAAATTATTGACCCAACTCAGTTTGAATTAACTGAAAAAGTAGTGTCAATTAAGCGTGTAACCAAGGTTGTTAAGGGTGGTCGTAACTTCCGTTTTTCAGCTTTGGTAGTAGTAGGTGATGGAAATGGCCATGTAGGAGCCGGTCTTGGAAAGGCAGCCGAAATTCCGGAAGCGATCCGCAAGGGAAAAGAAGATGCCATGAAGAAGCTGATTCATGTGGCTATGACAGAAACAGCAAGCGTACCGTATGACTTCATCGGAAAATTCGGAGGCGCATCTGTTCTTCTGAAATGGGCTCCTGAAGGTACAGGTATCATCGCCGGCGGTCCGGTGCGTAACGTGCTGGAACTGGCAGGCATCAAGAATATCCGTACAAAGTCCCTGGGCTCCAACAATAAGCAGAACGTGGTTCTGGCTACGCTGGAAGCGCTGAGACAGATGAAAACACCGGAAGAGGTTGCAAGACTCCGCGGCAAATCTGTAGAAGAGATTCTGGGTTAGGAGGTTTGAAACATGGCAGACAAATTAAAAATTACATTGGTGAAGTCACCCATCGGTGCGATTCCCAAGCATCGGGCAACTGTAAAGGCCCTTGGCCTTACAAAGATGCACAAAACAGTTGAGATGCCCAACAATGACGCTGTAAAAGGCATGATTGCTCAGGTTTCTCATATGGTAAAGGTAGAGGAAGTTTAAGAAAGACTGAGATAAGGAGGTGTCATAATGGATTTATCAAACTTAAAGCCTGCTGCTGGTTCTGTTCACAGCGATAATTTCAGAAGAGGCCGGGGCCATGCTTCAGGAAACGGAAAGACTGCAGGCAAGGGTCATAAGGGACAGAAAGCCCGTTCCGGAGCTCCCAGAATCGGTTTTGAAGGCGGACAGATGCCTTTATACAGACGTATCCCCAAGAGAGGGTTTACCAACAGAAATTCCCTTGATATTGAAGCTATCAATGTCAGCGCGTTGGAAGTATTTGACAACGATGCGGAAGTGACCATTGAAGCTCTTCTTGAGAAGGGAATTATCAAGAGCCCCAAGGACGGTGTGAAAGTTCTGGGCAATGGGACTCTTACAAAGAAACTGAATGTGAAAGTAAATGCTTACAGTGAAGGTGCGAAGGCGAAAATCGAAGAGCTCGGTGGAAAAGCAGAGGTGATCTAAAATGTTAGAGACACTGAAGAATGCGTTTCGAATTAAAGAAATCCGCAAGAAATTGTTCTTCACCTTTTGTATGATAATCGTAATACGTTTCGGATCTCAGCTCCCGGTAGTAGGAGTGAACAGGGATTACTTCTCTCAGTGGTTTTCCCAGCAGTCGAATGACGCGTTCAGCTTCTTCTCAGCATTTACGGGAGGGTCTTTTGAGCGGATGTCTATTTTTGCTCTGAGCATTACGCCGTATATTACTTCGTCTATTATTATCCAGCTTCTGACCATTGCCATTCCGGCTCTGGAGGAGATGCATAAGGACGGGGAAGAGGGAAGAAAGAAAATCAATAAAATTACCCGTTACGTTACTGTGGCCCTTGCGCTGATCGAGAGTCTTGCCATGACCATCGGTTTTGGAAATTCAGGCCTGATTCCGGACATGAATTTCCTGAAGGGCTTTACCGTAGTGGTGGCCCTGACCGCAGGATCCACTCTTCTGATGTGGATTGGAGAGCGGATCACGGAAAACGGTGTGGGAAATGGTATATCCATTGTCCTGATGGTAAACATTCTTTCCAGTATTCCTTCTGATATGGCAAATCTCTATGAGATGTTTATCAGCGGAAAGACCATCGCCTACGGTGTCCTGGCAGGGGTGATCATTATCGCGGTAATCCTTGCCACCGTAATTCTGGTTATTCTGCTGAACGGAGCTCAGCGGAAAATTCCGGTTCAGTACGCGAAGAAAATGCAGGGACGGAAAATGGTGGGCGGCCAGTCAACCTTCATTCCTCTGAAGGTCAATACGGCAGGCGTTATCCCTGTTATCTTTGCTTCCTCCCTGATGTCCATTCCTCAGATTATTATCTCGTTCGGACAGATTGACGTGGGAGACGGAATCGGAGGCACCATTGTGGGAATGCTGAGCCAGAACAATTGGTTCAACTACAGAACGCCCATTTATTCTGTGGGTTTGATTCTGTACATCGTCCTGATTATCTTTTTCGCATATTTCTACACTTCCATTACCTTTAATCCGATTGAAGTGGCGGATAATATGAAAAAACAGGGCGGATTTATTCCTGGTATCCGTCCGGGCAAGCCTACTACAGATTATTTAAATAAGATCCTGAACTATATTATCTTCATTGGTGCGGCAGGATTGATTATTGTGGTTCTGGTGCCGATCTTCTTTAACGGTATGTTCGGCGCTTCCGTTTCATTCGGAGGAACTTCCATCATCATCGTGGTAGGTGTCATTCTTGAGACATTAAAACAAATTGAATCTCAGATGCTGGTACGTAACTACAAGGGATTCTTGACAGATTAAAGAGTGTACCTTACGGCGCTGCCTGCGGGCAGTGCCTGGGGTACACTAAAATGCTATCTTGGGGATGCCAAATGTATTGCCGGGACTGTTTTACATGCCGCTGGGATGGGAACAGCGGTTTTGTGGTTCTATATGAAAGAAAGGCGGTAATATAATATGAAGATAGTGATGCTTGGAGCACCTGGAGCAGGAAAGGGAACGCAGGCGAAGAGAATCGCCGCTCAGTATGGAATTCCCCATATCTCCACAGGAGATATTTTCCGTGCCAACATTAAAAACGGCACAGAGCTGGGAAAGAAAGCAAAGTCATTCATGGATCAGGGACTTCTGGTACCGGATGAGCTGACAGTGGATCTGGTCATCGACCGTCTGGGACAGGATGACTGCGAAAAAGGATATATTCTGGATGGCTTTCCTCGAACCATTCCTCAGGCGGAGGCGCTGGATCAGGCTCTGGCAGAAAAAGGCGATAAAATGGATTACGCCGTGGATGTAGATGTGCCGGATGAAAATATTATCAGCAGAATGAGCGGTCGGAGAGCCTGTACGGGATGCGGGGCCACCTACCACATTGTCTATAATCCCTCCCAGAAGGGAGAGCTCTGTCAGGTCTGCGGAGAGAAGCTGATCCTCAGAGAGGATGACAAGCCGGAGACCGTTCAGAAACGGCTTTCCGTATACCATGAACAGACTCAGCCGCTGATCGAGTATTATAAAGGAAAAGGAATTTTAAAAACAGTGGACGGCACAAAGGACATGGACCGGGTATTTGAGGAGATCCTGGAAGTCCTGAAGCCAAAAACCCAGCAGTAAGCTACGGGGGCATCAAATTTGCAGTTTATTCATTGGAAGGTTCTTTGATTTTTGATGGATGAACTGACGCAGAAGGTGAATAGATACAGAAAGGAAGTCTTGAATTCAGATGTCAGTTACAATAAAGTCAGCGAGGGAAATTGATTTAATGCGTGAGGCAGGGAGACTGCTGGAGATTGTTCATAACCGTCTTGCCGAGGCGATTCGTCCCGGAATATCTACTTATGAACTGGATCAGCTGGGGGAGAAAACCATCCGTGATCTGGGATGTGTTCCGAACTTTTTACATTATAATGGATATCCGGCTTCCTTCTGTATATCTGTCAATGACGAGGTGGTTCACAGTATTCCTTCAAAAGAGAAGATTTTAAAAGAGGGAGACATTGTCAGTATAGACGCGGGGCTGATCTACCAGGGGATGCATTCAGATGCTGCCAGGACCTACGGAGTGGGACAGATTTCGGATGAGGCGAAAAAGCTGATGGAAGTAACCAGGGAGTCCTTCTTCAGAGGAATTCAGTTCGCGAAGCCCGGCCACAGACTTCATGAGATATCAGCGGCCATCGGAGACTACGCGGAATCCTTCGGCTACGGAGTGGTACGGGATCTGGTAGGCCACGGAATTGGAAAAGCCCTTCACGAGGATCCGCAGATTCCGAATTTCCGTCAGAAGAGCCGCGGAATCCGTCTGGTGCCCGGTATGACCCTGGCCATAGAGCCTATGATCAACGCGGGAAGAGCCGATGTGGAATGGCTGGACGATGACTGGACGGTAGTGACGGAGGATGGAAGTCTTTCGGCCCACTATGAGAATACGGTTCTGATTACAGAAGGAGAACCGGAGATCCTTACTTTGAGTAAGTAGAAAGCTTCAGATATGGAGGCAGGAATGAGAACCTGGAGCAGCGAATTGCTGGCTGTTTCAAAAGCCGGCCACGACAAGGGAAAGATATATCTGGCTTTGCCGGGGGAAGAAGGCTATTGCCTTCTGTGTGACGGAAAGACCAGAACCCTGGAAAATCCGAAAAAGAAAAAGGAAAAACACGTGCAGGTTATCCGGCATCTTCCGGAAGGTCTTCTGGAACAGATGCGTTCGGTCTGCAGTGATGCCGATATAAGAAGAATTCTGAAAGAATATAAACAGTTACACAGCGAAGAGTGAAAGTGTCAGGAGGTCTATATGTCAAAAGCAGATGTCATTGAAGTAGAGGGTACCGTTTTAGAAAAGCTTCCTAATGCCATGTTCCGGGTGGAGCTGGTAAACAAGCATGTGGTACTGGCTCATATCAGCGGAAAGCTCAGGATGAATTTTATCCGTATTCTTCCCGGTGACAAAGTGACCATTGAGCTGTCGCCCTATGATCTGTCCAAGGGCAGAATTATTTGGCGTGATAAATAAAAATTGCTTGCAATTAACCTTTCCAGGTGGTATACTTGTAGGTGACTTTTTGTGGAGACACTATCTCTGTGTCTTTTTATGCCCAAAAAGCATATTTCAGAGAGGAAAGGAGGATTAACCATGAAGGTTAGATCATCAGTAAAACCGATCTGTGAGAAGTGCAAAGTTATCAAGAGAAAAGGGAGCATTCGTATTATCTGCGAGAATCCCAAGCACAAACAGAGACAAGGTTAAACAAAAAAACGGCGGGAAGACAGGCGTATGCCTGTTATGACAATATAACGATGGAATAAATAAGACTTAACTCTTTTTATATAGATAATTCTGGATTTATTTCGTTGCGATATTGCTTTTAATACCATCACAGGATTTCAGGCAGTCCACGGTTCCGCGCGTAAAATACCGCTGTGCGCAGAAGCTGTATGCCGTGCAAGAGCGATCCTGGCTCATGGCTTAATGTGGTGGAAAGGCTGTATGAAAATGCGGCTGGGCAGCCATGCCTGCCCCAATTAGAAACAATAAAAGCAGTCCTCATTTTGTGAGGCTGCAGTAAAAGAAAATGGAGGAACAAATACATGGCTCGTATTGCTGGTGTTGACTTACCAAGAGAAAAACGTGCAGAAATCGGCTTGACCTATATCTATGGTATAGGAAGAACAAGCGCAAATAAGATTCTTGCAGCAGCGAATGTAAATCCTGATACGCGCGTCAGAGATCTGACAGATGAGGAAGTTGCCAGAATCCGTGATATCATTGATGAGCATTACATGGTAGAGGGTGATCTCAGAAGAGATACTGCCTTAAATATCAAGAGACTTCAGGAAATCGGATGCTACAGAGGAATCCGTCATAGAAAAGGACTTCCGGTTCGCGGACAGAAGACCAAGACAAACGCCAGAACCAGAAAAGGCCCCAAGAGAACCGTAGCAAACAAGAAGAAATAACAGACTGTAAACTGGAAAATTATTTAGGAAGAAAGAAAGTAGGTTAGTTTAGATATGGCTAAGAAAGTTACAAAGAAAGTGACCAAAAAGCGCGTTAAGAAAAACGTTGAACGCGGACAGGCACATATCCAGTCATCCTTCAACAACACCATTGTGACTCTGACGGATGCACAGGGAAACGCTCTGTCCTGGGCAAGTGCCGGCGGCCTTGGCTTCAGAGGTTCAAGGAAATCTACTCCGTATGCAGCACAGATGGCTGCTGAGACTGCTACGAAGGCAGCTCTGGTTCATGGTCTGAAGACCGTAGACGTATTTGTAAAGGGACCGGGTTCAGGAAGAGAGGCAGCGATCCGTGCGCTCTCCGCTAACGGTCTTGAAGTAACCAGCATCCGGGACGTAACACCGGTGCCCCACAACGGATGTCGTCCGCCAAAACGCAGAAGAGTTTAATCAGGGAGGTCTATAGAGATGGCAGTAAACAGAGTTCCTGTTCTTAAAAGATGCAGATCACTGGGACTTGATCCCATTTATTTAGGAATTGATAAAAAATCCAACCGTCAGCTGAAGCGCTCCAACCGCAAGGTAAGCGAGTACGGACTGCAGCTGAGAGAGAAGCAGAAAGCAAAATTCATCTACGGCGTTCTGGAGAAGCCTTTCAGAAATTATTACAAGAAGGCTGACCGTATGCCGGGTATGACAGGTACAAACCTGATGGTAATGCTTGAAACAAGACTGGACAACGTAATCTTCCGTCTTGGTTTCGCGAGAACAAGAAAAGAAGCAAGACAGATCGTGGATCACAAGCACGTTCTGGTAAACGGCAAGCAGGTAAATATTCCCTCTTATCTGGTTAAGGCCGGGGATACCATTGAGATCAAGGAGAAGTGCAAAGGTTCTCAGAGATATAAAGATATCCTGGAAGTAACCGGCGGACGTCTGGTTCCTGAATGGCTTGAGGCAGATCAGGAAGCATTAAGAGGAACAGTGAAGGAGCTTCCCGCCCGTGAGGCGATTGATGTTCCGGTTAACGAAGTGCTTATCGTCGAGCTGTATTCAAAATAGGCTTAATTTGTAATAATTAACCCTCAACAACAATAACCCAAAGGAGGGGCTAAATAGTGTTCGATTTCAACAAACCTAAAATAGAGATAGCTGAGATGTCAGAGGATAAGACGTTTGGAAGATTTGTAGTTGAACCGCTGGAGAGGGGCTATGGCACAACCCTTGGAAACTCACTGAGAAGGATTATGCTTTCTTCTCTTCCGGGGGCAGCTGTGAGCCAGGTGAAAATCGAAGGCGTATTACATGAATTCAGCTCTATCCCTGGTGTGAAAGAGGACGTCACTGAGATTATTATGAATATCAAATCACTGGCTATCAAGAATACCAGTGAGACGAATGAAGCCAAAGTAGCGTATATCGAGTATGAAGGCGAGGGAGTTGTGACCGGCGCGGATATTCAGGTAGACCAGGATATCGAGATCATGAATCCCGACCAGGTAATCGCCACCTTAAACGGGGGCCCGGACTGCAAGCTGTATATGGAGCTTACTATCACCAAGGGCCGCGGTTATGTCAGCGCTGAGAAGGGCAAGACAGAGGACATGCCCATCGGTGTGATTGCGGTGGACGCGATTTACACTCCTGTTGAGAGGGTGAACCTTACCGTAGAAAATACGCGTGTAGGCCAGATTACAGATTATGATAAGCTGACCCTTGATGTATATACAAACGCGACTCTTGAGCCGGACGAGGCTGTAAGCCTGGCGGCGAAGGTACTGAGCGCCCATCTGGGACTTTTCATTGACCTGTCTGAGAACGCGAAATCAGCAGAGGTCATGATTGAGAAAGAGGATAACGAAAAGGAGAAGGTTCTGGAGATGAATATCGACGAACTGGAGCTTTCCGTGCGTTCCTTTAACTGTCTGAAACGGGCGGGCATCAATACCGTAGAGGAGCTGTGCAACAGAACTCCTGAGGATATGATGAAAGTTCGGAATCTGGGAAGAAAATCCCTGGAGGAGGTTCTTGCCAAGTTAAAAGAACTGGGACTGTCTCTGCATCCCAGTGAAGAGTGATAGCTTAAATAATTGAATGGATAAGAAAGCATACAGCCAGTAAGCCCGAAGCGCATGGCTGTGTGTGCCGGAATGGAGGAAAAACAGATGTCAGGTTATAGAAAGCTCAGCAGAACCTCGGATCAGAGGAAGGCTCTGCTTAGAAACCAGGTGACTGCCCTGCTGTACAGAGGAAAGATCATTACCACAGAGGCTAAAGCCAAGGAAGTACGCAAGGTGGCGGAAGGTCTGATTGCCCTTGCTGTAAAAGAGAAAGATAATTATGAGACGGTTACAGTGACTGCCAAGGTTCCGCGGAAGGACAAGGACGGCAAGAGAGTAAAAGAGGTTGTTGACGGCAAGAAGGTAACCGTATACGATGAAGTACAGAAGGAGATTAAGAAAGATAATCCCAGCAGACTTCACGCGAGACGCCAGATGCTTAAGGTTCTCTATCCTGTAAAGGAAGTTCCCAAGGAAGCAGCCGGCAGAAAGAAAAATACAAAGGAGATCGACCTTGCTGCAAAGCTGTTTGATGAGATCGCTCCCAAGTACGCAAACCGCAACGGCGGATATACCAGAATCGTAAAGATCGGACAGCGCCGTGGTGACGGTGCAATGGAAGTTGTGCTTGAACTGGTTTAATACAGAAGTTTCAGAAAACCATTGGTCTGTTCCTGCAGGCTGATGGTTTTTCTTTTGAAAAGCGAGATAAATACTCAGGGTGAAACATAGAATCATAGAAAGCGGCCCGGTATGGGACTGGGCGAAAGGTATCAAAATCAGATAGGAGAATACAGAATGAATCAGAAAACAAGCAGCAAACCCTCTGTTTTAAGATTAGTTTTGCAGATTTTTCAGGGAGCGCTGATCGGTCTGGGAGCCGTGCTGCCTGGAATCTCCGGCGGCGTGCTCTGCGTTGTATTCGGCATATATAAGACGATCATGGAGCTGCTCTCGAATCCCTTCCGGAATTTCAAAACCCATGTGCCGAAGCTGATTCCCGTTATTATAGGAGCAGCCATCGGATTTCTGGGAATCGCCAATCTTCTGTCCTATTTCCTGGAGAGATATCCGGACACCTCCGTGTGCCTTTTTGTGGGATTGATTACAGGAATGCTTCCCTCTCTGTTCCGTGAGGCGGGCGAGCAGGGAAGAACCCCCGGCTCCTTCTTCTCCATGGGAATTGCCATGGCGGTGATCTTTGCCCTTCTTGGCTGGCTGAACGCGGCGTCTATTGTGATTACGCCGAATTTCGGATGGTATCTTTTCTGCGGCTTCTGCCTTGCCCTCAGCGTGATCGCTCCCGGTATGAGCTTCTCCACACTGCTTATGCCCCTGGGACTGTATACGCCTTTTGTGGACGGAATCGGCCATCTCGATTTTTCGGTTCTGATTCCAGGGGGAATCGGAGCGCTGGTTACAGTGATCTGCCTTGCCAAGGCTGTCAACGCCCTGTTTGATCACTTTTATAATCTGGCGTTTCATGCCATTATCGGAATTGTGATTGCCGCTACGGTCATGATCATTCCCTTTGACAGCTTTACTGTTTCTGCCGGTCAGACCATGACAAATCTTTTCTATCTGGTGATCGGAATTATAGCGGCTCTGGTTCTGGATTACTTCAATCAGAAGGTGCCTGTGGAGCAGTGAGATTCAGGATTCCTCCTCCTGAAAGGGAGGAAGAATGGAATAGATATTTTTTTCAGTTCTTAAGACATAATGGGTGCGGGTCATACCGACACCCTTTTGTTCTTTTATGCTGCGGTGAATTTCCTCCAGATCTTTGGAGGAGCGGCAGCAGATTTTCAGCATATAGTCGAATTCTCCTGTGAGATAATAGCAGGATACGATGTTGGGATGTTTTTGAATATAATGTACAAAGCTGTCAGAATACCTGGGATGCTCCAGACTGATTTCCATAAGAGCGGTCAGATCGTTTCCGAGACGCACTTCATCCGTAATCACTGTATAAGAACGGATGATTCCGGAGGCCTCCAGCTTATGGATCCGGTCAATGACAGAAGATACAGAGAGATGAATCTCTCTGGCCAGATCGGAGGCTTTTATCCGTGCATTCTTCTTCAGGGCAGCTACTATTCGATAATCCAGAGCATCCATAAAAATTCCCCTTTCTTCAGGCTGAGATGGGACTGGGCGAAGAGGCCAGACGTTTTTCGGACAATTTCATCAGATCTGTGAGGATTTCCTTTTCCACCTGAAAAGAGAATCCGTCTACGCTTACCTGAGGCTTCTGGACCACTCCGTCCACACACCCTTTTTGTACAATTTTTTTCAGATACGCTTCCAGCTTTGAGATGCCGGGAAGAAGCTTCTCTCCCTCCAGCATTTCCATCCAGGCCGCGAGGCCGTAGGCCCCCCAGTTTGAGGTGGTGGCGATGATCAGTTCATCCACCTGAACCGCGCAGGGGGTAAACTGCAGCTTTCTGGCGATTACGTCCTTCAGATTTCCCATGCCGATTTCATTTCCGCCGTCGCCGATTCCCACTGTGAGAATCCCTCTGGAGCGGGCCAGATCAAACATGGTGTCGATGGGAGCAGTTTTGCTGGCAATGCTGATACCGCGCATATTAATGTAGTCCTTCTCCGCCGTTTTTCCGCAGCGCTCCACGGAGATCAGGCAGACCGGCTGGTAGCGGGTCAGAAGCTCCCGGTAGATCCTGGAATCGGAGTTCACGGGAACGTATTCTACAGGAATTTTTTCCGACTCAAAAAGATTGCGGCAGTAATCGTCTGTGATCATAATGGGTGAGAAGCCCAGCTTCTGCAGGGCCTTTGCCAGAATAAAAGCGCCGGGAGGACCGTCTGTCTCCGCGTGTCCGTTTACATAGAAGCCGGTAGTGAGAAGCACAGTACCTCTCTCCAGGGCCAGAATCCGGTCAGCAGCTTCTTTGCAGAAATCTTTTTTCATATATTCCCGGAGGACAGTCATGCCTCTGGCGGAATAGCGGAGCATAATATCCTCGATGGACGACTGTTTTGGGACGGTTTTTGTCTCACTCATGATCCTTTCCTCCCTTGGCTAACTCATATAACGGAACAATCTGGATCCCATTCTCTTTCAGGGCCCGGCGAATCTGCCGGACGAAGGAAAGAGCAGAGGGACTATCCCCGTGAACGCAGATGGAATCTGCCTCCACTTCAATCTCTTTTCCGGTAATGGCCTCTACAGTACCTTTCTCAACCATCTGAATGACCCGGCGGATGGCTTCATTCTCATCTGTAATCATAGAACCGGGTTTGCTTCTGGGCACCAGGGAGCCGTCCTCCTCATAAGCCCGGTCCGCGAAGACCTCCCGGGCCGCCCTCAAGCCGCATTTCCTGGCGGAGCGGATTAGTTCACTGTGGGCCGGGGCCAAAAGAATCAGCTGGTCGTCCACGGCTGCGATTCCCCGGCAGATGGCGTCAGCGATCAGGGCATCCTTCGCAGCCATATTGTATAAAGCCCCGTGGGGCTTTACATGACACAGCGGTACGTCCTTGGCCCGGCAGAAGGCTAAAAGAGCGCCGATCTGGTATTCCACCAGGGCGGTGATTTCCGGCGCTGGAATGCTCATATTCCTTCTGCCGAAACCCACCAGATCCGGAAAGCCGGGATGAGCGCCTACGCTTACGTGGCTGTTCCTGGCGGATTCCACGGTCTTTTCCATGGTCAGCGGGTCAGAAGCGTGAAATCCGCAGGCTACGTTGGCTGAGGTGATCAGAGGAAGAATCTGGTCGTCCATGCCGCAGACATAGTTTCCAAAGCTTTCTCCCAAATCACAGTTTAAATCAACCGTATACATAAAGATGCTCCTTTCTGCTGATGTAAAAACTTTAATACTTGAGATTGATATTTTTAATATCGGTAATGAACATATGTCCCGGCGCGTGGGTGATGGCGAAAGGCGGTTTCGAGGCCATCACCGCGTTCTGAGGCGTAACGCCGCAGGGCCAGAAAACGGGAACCTCACCGGGCTGAATGGTTACAGGGTCGCCGAAGTCCGGCTTCGCCAGATCCCGAATTCCGATTACGGAAGGGTCGCCGATGTGTACGGGAGCGCCGTGAACCTTCGGCATTTCCCCTGTAATCTGGACGGCCTTTGGAATCAGGCTGCAGGGAAGAGGGCGCATGCTGACGACCATGTTTCCGTGAAAAGCCCCGGCGGGCACACAGGGGAGATTCGTGCGGTACATGGGAACATTTTTTCCCTCTTCAATATGGCGGACAGGAACTCCGGCCTCCAGAAGATCCGCTTCAAAAGAAAAGCTGCAGCCGATCAGAAAGCTTACAAGGTCGTCCCGCCAGAAATCCGCCACCTCCCGGTATTCACCCTCCAGGACGCCGTCCCGGTAGACGCGGTACAGAGGCAGATCTAACGCGATATCAGAGCCTGGCGCGGTCCGGGAAAAGCAGCGGCTTCCTATATCGCTGACCTCCAGAAGGGGACAGGACTTTGGATTCCTCTGAGTAAACAAAAGAAAATCATAAGCCAGATCCTTAGGCAGCACCACCAGGTTTCCCTGGGCGTAACCACTGCACATGCCGGGAGTGGGACCTGTGATTTCACCTTTTCGAATCATAAGCCTGACTTGTTCAGGCTTCATGGCGGATGTATTCATAAATGTCTCCTTTCTGAGCTGACAGTTCCTGGGCCTCTTCTACAGAAATTCGGGAAAATCTTACCGTATCGCCGGGGCGGCACTGCACCAGCCCGGGCAGGTCCAGGGAAAAAACAGTTGCGATTTTGGCATAGCCTCCTGTAGTCTGCCGGTCTGCCAGAAGGATAATCGGCTTTCCGGAGGAGGGAACCTGTATGGAGCCAAAGACAATGGCGTCAGAGATAATATCGGTTCCCCGGAGACTTTCAATTTCCGGCCCATCCATCCGGTATCCCATCCGGTCACTGTCAGGAGTAATGGTGTAGGAGGAAGAATAGAAGGTTTCAAGGCCATTCTCTGTAAAGGCTTCCTCCTGAGGACCCGGGATGACGCGGACAGTCACCTGACTCTCATAGACGGCAGGGGGCAGGCTTCTGTTTAAAAGTTCAGCTTCCGGTACGGAAGAAGCCCCCACTGGGATCCGGTCCCCGGCCTTTAAAGCCCGGCCTTCCAATCCACCCAGAGAACATTTGATGCTGGTGGACCGGCTGCCCAGAACCACAGGAACATCAATGCCTCCTGCCAGAGCCAGGCAGGTCCGGCAGCCGTTTTCCGCCATCCCAAGGGAGAGAACCTGCCCGGCCTTTACCGAAAAGGGACGGTACATGGGGACGGGCCGGCCGTCCAGAGCGGGCTTCATATCGGCGCCTGTGAGAACGGCTGTCTCATCTGACTCAAAGAGATAGCTGCCGCCGTATATGGTGTGTTCCAAAACGGCCTCTCCGGCTGTGTTCCCTGCCAAGGCGTTGGCCGCGGCATAAGCATCCCGGTCCATAACGCCTCCGCAGGGAATGCCGGACTGCTGGTATCCCATCCGGCCCAGATCCTGAACCGTGGTCAGGGCGCCGGGAATCAAAACCTTCAGGCTCATGCCTGACTCCCCCTTTCCGTGATGTCTATCTTGTACGTTCCCCGGAGGATCATCTGCCGGATATCGTAGTAGTCCAAAATCGTTACAGGAACAAAGCGAATGTAATCCCCGGGGCGGCAGAGAACCGGTTCACTCCGGCCCGGATCATAGAAATCCACGGGTGTGCCGCCGATGAGCCGCCATCCTCCCGGCGAATCCAGAGGATAGACACCGGTCTGGCTGCCGCCGATTCCCACAGCTCCTTTTGGGATCTTCAGTCTGGGAACCGACAGCCGGGGGATATGAAGCCTCGGGTCAAGCCCACCAAGATAAACGAATCCCGGAAGAAATCCCAGCATATAGACCTTATAATCTGTGGAACTGTGAATGGCAATAATTTCATCCCGGTCCAGTCCGGTGTGCTTTTCCATATCCGCGAGATCCGGACCGAAACGCGCCCCGTAGCAGCAGGGAATCTTCAGAAGACGTCCGGATTTTTCTTCCGCCGTCTCCGCCTGGGCGGCCAGACGGCGGATTTCCATGGCCAGACTGCCATATTTTATAGTCAAAGGATCATAGTACACAGTAAGAGAGCAGAAAGTCGGAACCAGTTCCAGTACTCCGGGAATTTCTTTGTGTGTGATTGCTTCCGCCAGAGCCCGCACCTGATCGTTGATAACGGGATCCACAGCGTTTCCGAACTGCAGTGTCAGAGCCTGATCGCCTGACGGGTACACTTTCGGCTCTCTCATACTATGACACCTGCTTTCTTGTCACTTCGTAAAATTCCTCCAGAAGAGAGGAGCGGATTTTTTCCATCAGCTCCGGAGCCTTTCCTCCCACCGGCTTTCCGTCGATCTGGCAGGCTCTCAGACAAAGATTGCTGGAGCTGGTCACAATGACCTCATCCGCGTCAAAAAGCTCCTTCAGCGTATAAGGCGTCTCGCTTACCGGTACGCCCAGACTCTTGCACATACGGATCAGATGGGCCCTGGCAATGCCGGGAAGAATCAGATGATCTGTGGGGGCTGTGTAAAGCACTCCGTCCTTTAAAATATGAACGTTGCTGTGAGCGCATTCTGTGACGCGCCCCCCCGGACGGTAGAATACACTCTCCTGACAGCCGGCCTCTTTGGCCTTTTGAGCAGCCATGACAGAGGGAATCAGGTTCAGGGTTTTAATGTTGCAGTGGAAAAAACGGGTATCCTCTGTGGTAATCAGTTTAATGGGGGTGAGTCCGTCTGAGATTTCCGCCGGCTTAAGCATAACCCAGAGATTTCCCGGCCCCTCTGTGAAATCATGGTTCCGGATGCCGGTTCCTCTGGTTACCTGATAATAGACAAAGAGGTTGCCTGTATCCATTTTTAAAACAAGATCATACAGAAGATCCCGCAGCTCCTGTTTGGTGACAGGCATCTGGATTTTCAGCAGGCCCGCGCTGTTGAAGAACCGGTCGATATGTTCCTCAAGAGCAAAGATTTTATAGTTTCTGGCAGGTCCTGCATCGTAAACGCCGTCGCCGAACCAGCAGACCCGGTCATTCATGGGAACGGACATCTCAGACAGCTCCCCGTATTTTCCGTTGTAATATCCAAGTGTTTTCATATTCATCTGCCTCCCTTTACTTTACGGAAAGATCCCCGGCAGCGGCCGGGCCTTTATAAAAGAAAACAGACGGCAGGGGAATCTTTTCTTTACGACTCCCTTGCCGTCCGTTTTCTTGATTTTATACAGGTAAGAAAAAAATGTCAAGAATCACTTAAATTTCCTTAAAAATTAGCGCAAATATGGAGATAAGACAAAAAATATTTTGCAGAACAGGTATTACACGGAAAAATTTCAGGAACAAGCCTTCCAGACCGTTCCTTTACAGGAAAAGACCGGGCGTGATATCATATATGAAATGAGAAAATGTTCAGGGAAGACTTCCGGATAAACCGGAAAAAGAGGAGGGAGTCCATGGAACTTTATAAGCTTTGGAAAGAAGTGGAGAAGAAGTACCAGATGCGTCTGGAGGCGGGAGAAAAGGGCCTGTCAAGGGAGACGGACTGGGTACATATTATTGAATCCCTGCAGGTGGCGGAATTCCTAAGGGGAGGGGAGCTGGTGCTGACCACCGGAATGAAGGGAGAGGAGCAGTGGCTGCTGGAACTGGGAAAAAAGCTTTGGGAAAAGGAGGCCTGCGGCCTGGTGGTGAACCTGGGGCCCTATATTAAGGAAGTTCCCCTGGCGCTTCTGGACTTTGCGGAGGAGAAGGATTTCCCTGTCTTTGTCATGCCCTGGGAGGTGCATCTGGTGGATGTGACCAGAACCATCTGCGGTCTTCTGAACGAATACGATATGACGGAACAGAAGCTGACGGAAGCGGTGGAGAACGCTCTGTACCACAGCCAGGTTCCGGAGATGTACCTTCCTTATATGAAGCGGTTTGGCTATCTGGCCGATTATAATTATCAGATCGCGGTTATGGACGTGAAGCTGGCAAGCCAGGATTACAGCGAGAGAGGAAGAATCTTAAGAGCCGTAAGGGGGCTGTGCCAGGAACTGCCGGTGCGGCCGGTGCTGTTCTGGCAGGAGGAGCGGCTGGTGCTGCTGCTGGCGGAGGACAGCGTCCCTATGTGCAGAGAGATCGTGGAAAAAGCCGTTTCCCTGGGGGAGAGCCGGAACTACGGACTGAGAGCCGGCATCGGACCGGTGGTCACTACTCTGGGATGTCTCCCGAGAACGTATGAGCACGCCATGGGAACCCTGGAGCTGGCCAGAAGGAAGCAGGAGAAGCTTTTGGATTATGAAGAGCTGGGGGCTTATAAGATTATCATGGACGTCCAGGACAGAAAGATGCTGAACCGCTACTGCAACGGCCTGCTGGGACCTGTGATGGAACAGGATGCCAAAAAACAGACGGATTATATGGAGATGCTCCGGGAATATATTGAGACCGGCGGCAGCGTCCAGGAGATGGCGGAGCGCCATTTCTGCCACAGGAATACCATTACCTACAAAATCCAGAAGATAAAAGCTCTCCTGAATGTAGACCTGGACGATATGACCAGGAGGCTGGAAATTCTCCTGGCCTTCCAGATTCTGGACTGTCTGTAGGGAAAAGAACCGGGAAAACGCCTCTTAAGAACCGGATTTCCTGTGCTGGGGCACAAAAAGAAGAAAAAATTTTTGTGCGCGGAGGGTCTGGCCGGAGAAAAACCCAGGTGATATAATGTTACCATTCAAAGAGCAAGGGAGCCATGAATCAGAGGCCCCTGCTCTTTTTTTATGACAATAGGATGTTCGCGGAAGCGAACCTACCATTGTTGAAAGCAGAGAGTCCGCCCGGCGTTCTTTCTGCTATAAGGAGGAGTGAATATTATGACAAGAGAAGAGGTAGTAAGAAAGCATAAAACGTACAATCTGCAGTCCTGGTCCGCCCAGGGAAGCCTGAACCCCAAGGCCATTAAGAGGGCGGAAGGCATTTACCTTTACGATTATGACGGAACAAGATACAGTGATATGTCCGCGCAACTTGTGAACATGAATCTGGGACATGGCAACCGGGAGATCGTGGAGGCCATCAAGGAGCAGGCAGATAAATTCTGTTATATGGCTCCAAGCTACGCGGTAGAGAGCAGAGGCGTCCTGGCAGAGATGATCGTAGACCTGATGCCGGACAATATAGGAAAGGTTTTCTTCACCAACGCCGGAGCGGACGCCAATGAGAACGCGGTGAAGATCGCCAGAATGTACACGGGAAGGCAGAAAATCTTCAGCCGCTACAGAAGCTATCACGGTTCCAGCTACGGTGCGGCGAATCTGACGGGGGAGCCCAGAAGATTTCCCAGCGAACCGGGAATCCCGGGATTCGTTCATTTCTTTGATCCCTATGTGTATCAGGAAAAGATCCGGTTTGCCAGTGAGGAAGAGGCGGCGGACTTTTACGTGGCAAAGTTAAGAGAGCAGATTCTCTATGAGGGAGCGGAAAACGTAGCGGCCATTGTACTGGAAACCATTACCGGATCCAATGGAGTGATCATTCCGCCGAAGGGATATCTGCCGGGGGTACGGAAAATCTGCGATGAATTCGGAATTCTGCTGATCTGCGATGAAGTAATGGCAGGCTGGGGCAGAACAGGAAAGATGTTCGCCTTTGAAAATTTCGGCATCAAGCCGGATCTCGTAACCTTCGCTAAAGGCGTTACCTGCGGATATGTTCAGCTGGGCGGCGTGGCAGTCAGCAAGAAGATCGCGGAATATTTCGACGACCATAAGCTCATGTGCGGCCTTACCTACAGCGGCCATCCTCTGGCCTGCGCGGCAGGCGTCGCCTGCGTCAGCTACTACACAGAGCATCATATTCTGGAACACGTATGCCAGGTGGGAAAGGTTCTGGGAGAGGAGCTGGAGGCCTGCAGAAAGGATTATGCCTGCGTGGGCGACGTGCGGTACATAGGACTGTTTTCCGCCATAGAGCTGGTGAAAGACCGGGAGACCAGAGAACCGCTGGTTCCCTACGGGCAGGATCCGGAGAACCGGATGGGCAAGATTATCGGAATGCTGGCCGCCAGAGGTTTTATGACTTATTCCCATGAGAATATGATAATCATCGCGCCCCCGCTGATTATCACAGAGGAGCAGATCCGGGAAGAGATGGCCAAGGTAAAAGAGGTTCTGGCGATTGTGGATAAGGAATTTTTATAAAAAAATAAGAGATGCCGGGGTTAAAGGCGGAGAGAAAACCGCGGTGTCATGAAGGAGGGGACGGAGCCCATGGAAAGATTTGTAATAGCCATTACCAGAACCTGCGGAAGCGGAGCCACTTCCATCAGTGAGATTCTTGCGGACGATTACGGCATTGATATGTATGACCGGAAGCTGCTCTCACTGGCTTCAGAGGAGAGCGGTATCAGCGAGGCCCTTTTCGCCAGTGTGGATGAGCATGTGCGCAACAGTCTTCTGTACCGGGTTTCCAAAAAGGTATACACCGGGGAACTGATCCCGCCGGAAAGCGGTAATTTCACCTCGGATGAGAATCTGTTTAATTATCAGGCAAAGGTGTTAAAGGAGCTGGCAAACCGGGAATCCTATATCTGCATCGGCCGGGCCTGCGACTACATTCTGAAGGATTTTCCCCATGTGCTGAAGGTGTTCATTTACGCTTCCAGAGAATGCTGTGTGAAGAAAGAGGCTTTGAGACAGGGGATTACGGAAAAAGAGGCGGAGAAGTACATCTACAAGACGGATAAATACCGCCGGGCCTACTATAAATATCATACAGGAAGAGAGTGGGAGGATCCGTATAATTACGATCTGTGCCTGAACACAGAGGGGCTTACGTATACACAGTGTGCCCGGCTCATCGAAGCGCAGCTTAAGGAAAGATTCGGAGTGGAAATTCCCCAGGGAGCATGATTTTATATAGAAAAGAGAGAAACGAGGACGTTTCGGACAGGAAGCCGGAACGCCCTCGTTTGACGTATCAGGAAGGAAAATGGGAAATCCCATTTTGCGATATAAATTTATGAGGAGGAATGATTATGAAAAAGAAGATCATGAGTATTGTTTTATCTGCGTCTATGCTGGCGTCTCTGGGTATGAGCCAGGGAGTTATGGCTGAGGAGGACGACGGCGTCATAAAAATCGGCGTAGTAGCTCCCATGACCGGCGGTCTGGCTGTGCTGGGAGAAGGCTCACAGCATTCGGTGGATATGGCAGTGGAGGAGATCAATGAACAGGGCGGATACCAGATCGAGATCCTGAACAGCGGAAACCTGGCGGACGACGCTTCCGATCCCACTCAGGCCATTAACGCCTACAACTCCCTGCTGGCGGAGGATCCGGATGTAATTGTGGGAACGTATAATTCTTCCTGCTCCATCCCCATGGCTGAACTGGCTCAGGAGGGAAGCATGGTAATGCTTTCTCCGGGTTCCACGAACGTGGAGGTGACAGAGGTGGGCGATTACATTTTCCGTACCTGCTTCATCGACCCGTATCAGGGTGAAATGGCGGCCCAGTTTGCCCAGTCGGAAGGATATACCACGGCGGCTGTGATTTACGCCAATGACGATGATTACTCAAACGGGCTGTATCAGGCCTTTGAGGAAGCCGCGGCAGACAGCGGCATTGAGATCCTCTATGTAGGAGAATGTACCACCAAGGATACAGACTTTACCGCGCAGGTTTCCCAGGCAGTGGCTTCCGGAGCTGAGATGCTTTTCTATCCCTGCTTCCTGGACACCGTACCCCTTCTTGTGCAGCAGGCCAGAGACGCCGGATTCACAGGCGCCATTGTAGGCGGGGACGCATGGGACGGTTGCGATACTGCAGGACTTGAGACAGCTTTTGAAAATACATTCTACACGAACCACTTCTCCTATGAGGATACCTCAGAGGCAGTGCAGAACTACGTGACGAAGTTTACAGAGAATTACGGAAGCGATACCCTTACCGCATGCGCGGCTCTGTACTATGATTCGATTTACATGGTGGCGGCAGCGGCGGAAGCAGGCGGCGGAACCGATACGGAATCCATCAAGACAGGTATGACGAACCTGGAATTCTCAGGCGTTACAGGAAGCTTTACCCTGAATGACACGGGAGATCCCATCAAGCCAGTGGTAGTAAATACCCTCGTAGACGGCGCCTGCACCTGGTATACGACTCTGGAACCGGCAGAATAACCGGTCAGCAAACCCTCTGCCCCGGCAGATATCGGCCGGGGCAGTATAATCATTCTGCCGCGGAACGGACGGCCCGTGACGGAGAGGCAGACGGGAAACGATATCAGCGACAAGGAGGATGAGAGCGTGGCATTATCATTATTTTTACAGAGTCTGGTAAATGGACTGAATCAGGGAGCCATCTATGCCCTGATCGCTCTGGGGTATACAATGGTTTACGGTATCATCCGTATGATCAATTTCGCTCACGGTGATTTCATTATGGTGGGCAGCTATACACTGTTTTACACGGTTCCCCTGATGGTATCGGCGGGAATGCCGGCCTGGATGGCTGTGTTTATTGCCATCGCTGTCTGTGTGGCGGTAGGCGTCATTGTGGAAACCGTGGCCTATAAGCCGGTGCGGAATGCGGGAAGCATGTCGGCTCTGATTACGGCTCTGGCTATGAGCGTATTCCTGGAAAACCTTGCCATGGTGCTTTTCGGCGCAAGCCCCAAATCTGTATCGGCCATTTTTACCCTTCCCACTTTTCAGTTTCTGGGGGCCACCCTTCAGATCAAATATCTGCTGACCCTGGGAATCGGCCTTGCCATGATGGCGGGACTTCAGCTTTTCGTGAGAAAAACCAGGCTTGGGAAGGCCATGAGAGCTGTGCCTCAGGATAAAGAGGCCTCTGTACTGGTAGGAATTAACGTAAACCGCATCATCACCATCACCTTTGCCATCGGTTCGGGTCTGGCTGCGGTGGCCGCTCTTATGTACTGCTCCACATATCCCAGATGTACCATGGATATGGGCTCCATGATGGGCTTGAAAGCGTTTATTGCCGCCGTCCTGGGAGGAATCGGCATTATTCCGGGAGCAATGCTGGGAGGACTTCTGGTGGGTCTGATCGAAATATTTGTAAAGGTATATATCGCTCCCGGCTGGTATGAGGCCATTACCTACGGAATCCTGATTGTAGTGCTTCTGGTGAAGCCGGCAGGAATCCTGGGTAAGAATGTAGGGGAGAAAGTATAAGGAGGGACAGCGATGCCACAGGAAAGAAAGAAGTCTTACGTAATCAATTTTATAGGTGTGCTGATTGTGTTTCTTCTGTTGCTGGCTCTGTTTGAGTCGAATCTTTTAGGCAGCAGAACGAACTATATTAAAGGAATCTGCACCACAGCCTGCTACACGATTATTATGGTGGCCTCCCTGAACCTTCTCACAGGCTTTATGGGGGAATTCTCACTGGGGCATGCGGGGTTTATGTCCGTAGGAGCGTATGCCTCCGCCATCGCCACAGGCTTTTTGGACGATTCCGGGCTGCCTGTCTTTGTACTGTTTCTGCTGGCGCTGGCAGTGGGAGGAATTGCCGCGGCCGTGGCAGGTGTGGCGGTGGGTATTCCGGCTCTCAGGCTTCGGGGAGATTATCTTTGTATTGTGACGGTGGCTTTTGCGGAGATTATCCGGGTGGCTTTCTGTAATTTTGAAATTACAGGAGGCGGACGCACCTTAAGCGGGATTACCTCCCTGTCTAATTTTTACTGGGTATTCTGGGCTATGGTCATCTGTGTGGGACTGATGTATATGTTCGTCCGTTCCAGATTCGGCCGTGTGGTGACGGCTATCCGTGAGGATTACATAGCGGCCTCCGCCAGCGGGATCAACGTAACCTTTTACAAGGTTCTTACCTTTACGGTTTCGGCCTTTTTCGCGGGAATCGCAGGGGCTATCTACGCTCACTATATGACGGCCCTGATTCCCACAAATTTTGATTTCATGTATTCTGCCGAATTCCTGACAGAGGTAATTATCGGAGGAACCGGCTCTCTTACCGGGTCTATCATCGGAGCGGCCTTCCTTTCCGCCCTGCCGGAGGTAATGCGCCAGTTCGCCACCTACCGGATGCTGATGTATTCCATCGTGCTGGTGCTGGTTATGATCTTTAAGCCCGGCGGGATCTTCGGAACCTGGGAGTTTTCCCTTACCAGGCTCCTTGGCAGGCTGACCGGAAGGAAGCGGGAAAATAAAACGGTGTCAGGAGGTGCGGTGCATGAGTAGTGAAAAGAAAAAAGAAGTTCCTGTACTGCAGGCCAAGAGCCTGGGCATACAGTTCGGAGGTCTTCGGGCTGTGCAGGATTTTAATATGGAGATCGCCCAGAGCGAACTGGTGGGGCTCATCGGACCAAACGGCGCCGGAAAGACCACAGTGTTCAACATGCTTACGGGAGTCTATCAGCCTACGGAGGGGAGCTTTTACTTAAACGGCGTAAAAATGAACGGAAAGAAAACCCACCAGGTAGTGGAAGCGGGGATCGCCAGAACCTTTCAGAATATCCGCCTCTTTAAGAAGCTGTCTGTGGAAGAGAACGTAAAGGCAGCCATGAACATGCATATGACCTACAGTCTGGCCTCCGCTCTGTTCCGGGGAAAACAGTACTGGAAGCAGGAAGAAGAAGTCCACGAAAAAGCTCTGGAGCTTCTGAAGGTGGTGCGTCTTGAGGATAAAGCGGACGTAACGGCCCAGAACCTGCCCTACGGGCAGCAGAGGCGGCTGGAGATTGCCAGAGCCCTGGCCACCGGGATGAAGCTGCTTCTCCTGGATGAGCCGGCGGCCGGCATGAATCCCACAGAGACGGCGGAGCTTCTGGAGATCATCAACCTGATCCGGGATAAATTTAAGATACCGGTTCTCTTAATCGAGCATGACATGAGCCTGGTTATGAAGATCTGCCAGAGAATCCAGGTCATTGACTATGGTATTACCATCGCTTCCGGAACGCCGGAGGAGATCGCCAACAATCCCAGGGTAATCGAAGCGTATCTTGGAAAAGACGAGGAGGAAGCCGTATGCTGAAAATTTCAAACTTAAATGTGTCCTACGGCGCCATCCATGCCATCCATGATGTAAGCATGGAAGTGGGGGACGGGGAGATCGTCTCCCTGATCGGCGCCAACGGAGCGGGAAAAACCACGATCCTTCACAGCATTACAGGTTTAAAGAAAGCAGACTCCGGAACCATTGAATACAACGGCCAGGATCTGATCAAAACAGAGCCAAGCAAAATCGTCACCCTGGGCATGGCCCATGTGCCGGAAGGGAGGCACGTATTTCCCACTATGACGGTGGAGGAAAACCTGGAGATGGGGGCGTATATAACCTCTGACAAAGAGAAGATCAAAAAGACGGCGGAGAGCGTATTTGAACGGTTCCCCAGACTGAAGGAGAGAAGGAAGCAGCTGGCGGGAACCCTTTCCGGAGGGGAGCAGCAGATGCTGGCAGTGGGAAGAGCCCTTATGAGCAATCCTTCTATCCTGCTGATGGATGAACCCTCCATGGGACTTTCCCCCCTTCTGATCCGGGAGATTTTCAGCATCATAAAGGCCGTCCATGAGCAGGGGATCACCGTCCTCCTGGTAGAGCAGAACGCGAAGATGGCTTTATCTATCGCGGACAGGGCTTATGTGCTGGAGACCGGGAGGATCAGCATGACCGGAACCGGACAGGAACTGCTGAACAATGAGAATGTGAAGAAAGCGTATCTGGGAGCTTAGCCTGAGGGCTGAGCTCTTTTTTATATTTTATGCAGGATGCAGGAATCTGTTGCTCTTAAAACAGGAATAGAGTATAATAATACCGTCTGTTGGCAAAGAGGACAGAATTTAATTTCTGCTCTGAAATAATAAAGAAAAACGGAGGGTTTTATATGAAACGTTCAGAAATCAACGCATGTATCAAATACATGGAAAATCTGATCCAATCCCACGGCTTCAAGCTGCCGCCTTTCTGCAGCTGGACGCCCCAGGAGTGGGAGACGAAGGGACACGAGTACGATGAGATCCGCGACAATATGCTGGGCTGGGACATTACAGACTATGGGAAAGGGGACTGGGAGAAGCTGGGCTTTGCCCTGGTGACCATCCGAAACGGCAACCAGCACAACCCCAAGTATAAAAAGGTATACGCGGAGAAGCTGCTGATGCTGAAGGAAGGCCAGCATTCCCCCATGCACTTCCACTGGATGAAGAGCGAGGATATCATTAACCGGGGCGGCGGCGTTCTGGTGATTCATGTATACAACGATGACGGACAGGGCGGTCTGGGTGATACAGATGTGCTGGTAAATTCAGACGGACGGTCCTACTATGTGCCGGCCGGCACAGGAGTGGAATTAAAGCCCGGAGAGAGTATTACCATCTGGCCCCACCAGTACCATGATTTTGATGTAAAAGAGGGGACGGGAGACGTGCTGATCGGAGAAGTGTCCATGTGCAATGATGATAACACGGACAACCGTTTCTATGAAGAGATGGGACGGTTCCCGGCCGTGGAGGAGGACGAGCCTCCCTACCGCCTTCTGTGCAACGAGTATCCGCCGGCAAAAGACTGAGGAAGAACGGCAAAGGTTTCTGCGGCAGCTGCGGGCAGGAACCGGAAGGGAGAAGGACTATGGAATATACCATCAAAAACCAGCAGCTTTCCGTCACTGTCAGCGACTTTGGTGGAGAACTGAGATCTGTACGCGGAGGAGACGGGACAGAATATCTGTGGCAGGGAGATCCACGGTTCTGGAAGGACCGGGCGCCCAATATTTTTCCTTATGTGGCCCGCCTGACCGGAGAAAAATATACTCTGAAAGGCCGGGAATACCAGATGAAGATCCATGGTTTCGTAAAATATACGACCCTGGAGCTGGAAACACAGAGCGAGGATTCCCTGACCTTTGTACTGAAGCCGGATGAGGAGATCAAGAAGCAGTACCCCTTTGATTTTATTTACAGGATTACATACCGGCTGCAGCAAGCGGCGCTGCTCATCGAACACCAGGTGGAGAATCTGGGGGAAGAGAGGATGTATTTCGGGATCGGAGGCCATCCGGGCTTTCAGGTTCCTCTGGAACAAGGACTGGCTTTTGAAGATTATCAGCTGAAATTTTCTGCTCCCTGCAGGCCCTGGCGGGTGGGCTTTACTCCGGACTGCTTTCTGAACGGTCAGGATCAGGAGTATCCCTTAAAGGGAGGACAGGCCATTCCCCTGCGGCACAGTCTGTTTGATCAGGATGCGGTGGTGCTTAAGCATGCGGACCGGGAGGTTACCCTGTGCTCTGAAAAGGGGAGCCGGGGAGTCACTGTGACCTATCCCGATTTTCCGTATATCGGTTTTTGGCACAAGCCGGAAACGCAGGCTCCCTACGTATGCATCGAGCCCTGGAGTTCCCTTCCCTCACGGAAAGGGATTCAGGAGGATCTATCCCAGCAGTCGGATCTGATCTGTCTGGAGGGACATAAGACTTGGGAATCCTGCTGGAAAATTCAGATTTTCTGAACCGGCAGGCAGTTTCCCAAAGCGGCCTTTATGCTTGGGGACGTTACTTCACATTTTCATTGAGAATAATTGAAAGTGCCTCCAATAGTTTAGTGGCGTCCCCTTGCCTGTAGGCTATTAAGCCAGGATAGAGGTAGATAAAACCATTGTATCGTGAAGCTGATCTTGCACGTTCTTTGAAGTCAGAATAATTTAATCCATACCCTGATTTCTGCAGTTCGTTATAGTATAAATAAAGGCTTTTTTCATTAAACCACCCTGCAAGGTCAATATAGAACGGAGCATATCGGCAAAAACCAAAATCAATAATACGCGGCTCTCCGCTGCAATCGTATATGTGACTTCCGCTTGGAGTTTGCAAATCCCCGTGTGTCAAAGTCATACAGCTGCTTTCACGGCAAAGCTCTGTCATTTCATAGACAAATACTTTTGCTTTAACATACAACTTTGGCATGTATTTTTCAAAACGAATTGAAAAATCGCTGTTATCAGCTATTTCTTTTTCCATATGAGAAAGAGAAAGCGTTGTTGCGACTGTATTCCAATAGTCTTTATCTGCGGCAGGAAGCCATTCCATATCATAGCCTTTCCCCATATTTTCTATGTGGATTTTTGAAAGGGAGTGAGCTACTTTTGAAAGCCACCTTGTATCGTTTGGTTCATGGATTTTCTGGCGTCCCAAATCCTCCATGGCAAGCCATTCCTGTGTATCAGAAAACATGTTATTGGAAAAAGAAATAGGCGAACATTGCTTTTGCTTTGTAAGCCGAACCATCGCACAGCGCTCTTTCAAACTTGCGCGTTTGAAAATAATTGTACGCACCATATCATTTTTTAATATAAGTCTTTTGCGGAGTATTTTCGCCCCTGAATAACCTTGTTCTCCATCCGACATTTTAACAGTTTCGATAGATTTTATTTCTCCAAGCCCCATCAAGTCGGCCAGACCCTGCGCGATTTCGTATTCTCTCATAATAAGCAAATTCTCCATCTGATTTATTTTCGCGAGCAACGAGCTAAGCAGCCACATCCCGCCTTGTGCCTGTATGGATATTTGACTCTTTTCAGTAAGTATAGCATCCTCTCAGGTAAATTTCTATCAGGAATAAAAACTGCATTAAGAAGGATTGCTTTTTAAAATTGAGGCTTGATATTCTCGGAGATAAGGTGTATATTGCTGAATGTCCGAAAACATACTGTCCGATTTTTTATAATTTGAAAAGAACTGCAGCTGCTGCAGGGAGGTGGAGCCAACGAAGAGTAAAAGTGAGAACCAGATGCTGAAAGACTTTCGTGAAACCACGAGAGAACTGGATAACCTGTCCGTAAATACGCGGATGCCCTGGGGGAGACCCTTCAGGAGATGAAAGGATAAAAAGAATAAAAACAAAAATGACAATCATCGGAGGATACGCAGCCGCAACTGCGGGATCGGAGAAGATGTCGAGTGCGCTCGGTTGCTTATATAGGACCGGGCCTTTTTTGGGCTTTTTTCAGATGCCGGATCAAAAGCTTATGCCTGCGCTATGCTTAAGGGGCAGATGACTGTCGGCGTTGTACAGGCGTTTTTCCAGTATATTAATCAGACAGCGGAGCCCCTTACAGAAGCCTCTTATATGATTAACTCTCTTCAGGCAGCTTTTGCCTCGGCAGAGCGTATCTTTCAGCTGCTGGACGAAGAAGAGGAAATTCCGAACCCGGTATCTCCTGTTTCCATCGAGAGGGCTAAAGGAGAAATCCGTTTCGATCATGTAAGCTTCGGCTACAGTCCGGAAAAAATCCTCATGAAGAATATCAGCTTTATGGCGGTTCCCGGCCAGAAAATCGCCGTGGTGGGAAGCACCGGCGCGGGAAAGACAACCCTTGTAAATCTGCTGACGCGCTTCTATGAGATTAACAGCGGAAAGATTACCGTTGAGCCCGTATCTTCTTGTGCGACCCTCCGATTCTGATTCTGGACGAGGCTACTTCCAGCGTGGATACCCGTACGGAGGTGGAGATCGGAAAGGCCATGAAGAAGCTTATGTACGGCCGGACCAGCTTCGTGATCGCCCATAGGTTTTCCACGATCCGGGACGCGGACATGATCCTGTTTATGGAGCGCGGAAATATTATCGAACAGGGAAATCATAAGGAGCTGCTGAAAAAGAACGGGGCCTATGCGAAACTTTATTACAGCCAGTTTGAATAAAAGTGACGGTTCAGCCAAAAATCTCTTGACTTGGAGCTGGCTTCAGGGATTACAATCTTACTGTAGCAGACGGTGTTCGGGCTCTGCCTTTGCAAAGCCTGGGCATTGAAGTCAGGTCAGCGCGGCCAGTGTACATGCGGGAGGCGGTTCAGCAGAATCATAACTCTGCCGGCAGCAGTGACAGATGAGAAAGAAAGGATGGCAAAAAGTGACCATTAAAGAAGTCAGTGAGAAATATAATATTTCTCAGAATACACTCCGCTATTATGAGCGGGTGGGCATGATTCCCACCGTTCACCGCACGCCCGGAGGGATCCGGGATTATCAGAAAGAGGATCTGGGGTGGGTGGAGCTTGCGCTGTGCATGCGGAGCGCCGGTCTTCCTGTGGAAGTTATGAGCCAATACGTGAAGCTGGTGCAGCAGGGAGATTCTACCATACCTGCCCGGCTGAAGCTTCTGCTGGAGCAGAAGGAGAAGCTTCTGGCCCAGCAGAAGCAGATTGAGGTAACCTTGGAACGGCTGAAAAGAAAAATCGCGAAATACGAAGAAGAAAACGGAATACATGGGGCAAACGGCTGAGAAAATTTACACTTTCTCACACTTTCTTCAAAATTTTACCACAGAACCTTCACAGAACTAAGATATCTTAGTAAGTGTCAAAGGACAACACCCTTGTATTTATAACTTTTTCTTTTTCATGTAAGGGGACAGTGCAAAACCCGGACGGGAACGGCTCATTCGGCATTTTGCATTATCCCCGCCTCTTTTTTTAAAAAAGGATATTTTCTATTTGACAACTACCGTATTGTGTGATAGAATCAAAAACCGTAGCGATGATTTATGTTGCTATGCTGTTGTGGCACAGTCGGTAGCGCACCTCATTGGTAGTGAGGAGGTCACGGGTTCGATTCCCGTCAACAGCTTTCTAAAAGTACTGGATTTCCGGTACTTTTTTTGTTTCGTGTTGCAATTCGTGTTGCATAGCTTCTCAAAGTAGCTGTTTGCTTTATCATTCATTTCTTTCTGGCGATCGTCCAATGCGTGCCTGTAAATTTCTTTCAGCACTCCATCATTCCCCCATCCGCCACGCTGCATAATATATACGTCCGGTATTCCAATAGCATGCTGCACGCTTGCGGAATAATGGCGGAGATCGTGGAACCTGAAGTGATGAATTCCAGACGATTTCAGCAACCGGTTAAAACGCATTGTAATTACATCGGGCCTCAAGCTTACGATTTGTCCAGAAGTTTTTCCGGCCCATTTTTTCGCTACATAATCTGGATATTCAATGTAGCGGTCTCCGGGCCTGTATAGTGATCTATGTAAGGCCGTTCGGTGTTGGCGCACCGGGCGGTTTTAACAGTTTGACAATTTTGCATGTATGACTTATAATATACTTATCAAGACAGCCGGAAGGTGACTGCATCTCACCCGCCCCGGCGAAAGATAACTAAAAAAATAGTCGTCGGCTTTGCTAGGGCAGGACGGCTATTTTTTATGCGTAAAATTAAGGATGGCAACAATCAAACTTGCGATTGACAGTATAACCATAAATTCCTCATATGTACTCATAATTACCACCCCCTTCCGCAAGACTCGGAACGGGTGGAAGCGCGTCCTCCGGCTGGCCGGGGAAGCATATTATATAGTTGTCAGGGATGCTCCTGTTGGTGCATCGGGCTGTTTTACGTTTTACTGATGACACGGATCCTGTCATCTGTATTTTATATCAACAGCATGAGAAGTAAAAGTGGAGAATTTAATGATGAAACGGTAATCGAAAATATTGGGGTGTTATGCGGAGAAGAACTAAGGGAGCTGCCTTATTGGGAAACGATCAACCATTATCTGAAACCGTTTTTAGAGAACGATCAGCCAGATATAATGAGTAAAAAGCCAAAAAGACACCCTTTATATAAACAAAATATATTTTGCTCGTCAGAGCTGGAAAGCTGATTTATCAATTTGACAGATAGGGAAATCTATGATATTTTATTAAGAAATACGGAAAGGAAGTGATTTCACACATGGACGATGGCTGTCAAGGCGATTGTACAAAGATGAATATTTTATTAGCTGCGCCATGTTGCTTTATGGATAGATAGAGGTATGGTCTGCCGGGGAATGCACTTAAGTTCCGCGGCAGGCTGTACCTTTTTGCGGTTTTGAGCAGAGAAATCCGCCGGGGGAGACGGCGGCTGCTCTTAGCGGTCCGAGAGTTTACGTTTCAACAGATGGAGGAGTAACATGATAGGAGCTATATTATTACAGATTTTATTGATTTTTCTAAATGCAACTTTTGCCAGCGCCGAGATAGCGGTGCTGTCGATGAATGAGACGAAGCTGAAAAAAATGGCGGAGGACGGAGACAAGAGAGCCAGGAAGCTGAAGGCATTGACGGAACAGCCGGCCAGGTTTCTGTCCACGATTCAGATAGCCATTACTCTGTCCGGATTTCTGGGCAGTGCGTTTGCGGCAGACAACTTTGCGGGATATCTGGTAGATCTTCTGGTAGCCCTGAATGTACCGGCGCCCCGGTCGGTGCTGAATTCAGCTTCCGTATTTTTGATTACCGTGATTCTTTCTTATTTCAGCCTTGTTTTCGGTGAGCTGGTTCCCAAGCGGGTCGCTATGAAAAAGTCAGAGTCCTTATCCCTGGGTATGTCCGGTATGCTGTATGGAATATCTAAGGTTTTTTCGCCGATTGTATTTCTGCTGACCATTTCTACGAATCTGGTGCTCAAGCTTATGGGAATCGATCCGGAAGAGGAGGATGAGCAGGTTTCTGAGGAAGAGATCCGCATGATGCTGGCGGCGGGAAATGAGCAGGGAACCATTGACGCGGAAGAAAATGAAATGATCCAAAACGTTTTTGAGTTCGATGACATTACGGCCGGACAGATTTGTACCCACCGCATCGATGTGATTTCTCTGGATGTCACGGATACGGCGGAGGACTGGAAGAAGATCATCTACGAACAGAGACATACTCTGTACCCGGTCTGCGACGGCAGTGTGGATGACGTGATCGGGATTCTGGATACAAAGGATTACTTCCGGTCAGCGGATCAGTCTAAGGAATATCTGCTGGAGCATGCGGTGGATCAGCCGTACTTTGTGCCGGAGAGCATGAAGGCCAATGTCCTGTTCCGGAATATGAAGCAGAACAGAACCTACTTTGCCGTGGTAATAGACGAATACGGCGGATTATCGGGAATTGTCACGCTGCATGATCTGATGGAGACTCTGGTGGGGGACCTTTATGAGATCGAGGAGCCGGCTATGCCTGAAGAGATCGAACAGATCGGGGAGAACCGCTGGTGCATCTACGGCTCCGCGGAGCTGGATGACGTGGCGGAGGCTCTGGGTATTGAGCTTCCGGTGGATGAATATGACACATACAGCGGATTTATCTGCGGTGAGATCGGCAGAGTACCCAAGGATGGAGAGAGCTTTGAAGCAGAGTTCCGCGGGCTGAAGGTTCATGTCCACTCTGTGGAGAATCATGTGGTAGGGAGGACTACCGTAGAGGTGCTTCCTCAGGAGAAGGAGGAAGAAGAACCGGAGCGGGCATAAGTGAGCAAAAGAATAAAGATTCATATAAAATGATTCACAAAAAGGCAGGCATTCACAGAAAAAGTGATATGCCTGCCTGATTTTTACTGTTCCATCTGCCGCCCCATGAACCCTGCGGCGCATTTTGCCAGCACCTGTTCCGTCTCACCCATTTTACGGCTGCCGTCCTTGCTGCGGAGGATGACGGAGCCGATGACATCTCCCTCGCAGAGGATGGGACTGATCACCATGGGGAGGCTGGTATCAGGATCTTCGCTGGTGATTTTAACAGGGGGAGTGTGCTGCTGATCCAGGAGAACATTTTCTCTTTCGTTCATCACTTCCTCCAGCTGTCCCGTCACAGGTGTGCCGATGGTATCTTTCTTTATCCCGCCGGCAGCAGCGATGACCTGATCCCGGTCTGTGATGCAGACACTGTGACCGGAAGCGGAGGCCAGGGCTTCCGCGTACTCCTTGGCAAAATTTCCCAGATCTCCGATAGGGGAATATTTTTTTAATATAATTTCTCCTTCCCGGTCGGTAAAGATTTCCAGCGGATCTGCCTCCCGGATGCGGAGGGTACGGCGAATTTCTTTAGGTATAACGACGCGGCCAAGATCGTCGATTCTTCTTACAATTCCTGTAGCTTTCATTTGTCAGTTCTGCCTCCATTTCTGATTTCTGTCGTAGGGTCTGTTTTTTCAAACATAAGTCTGTAAACCTAGTATCTGTAAGAAATGGAGATTTATTCATGGCTTTTTAAGGGCAGAACTGCCTTTTGTCCGCAGGCTTAAAAGCTCAGAGACTGACGGCCCATCTGCTCCAGAAGATCACTTTTGATCTTAAAAAGTTTGTCGGAGAGATCCACGTACACCTTGTGGGGGTTGGCGAAACGCTTCGTCTCATCCCAGAGGGTGTTCTTTTCCCGAGTGCAGTAATCCCGGATTTCCATGACAGAAGGGGAGGTGTATACGCATTCGCCCTTCAGAAATACGGGAACCAGCATTTCCCGGAGGGAATACGTGTCGGCTTTGATCTTCGTCTTTTTCCAGGTCTCGATGGGGTCGAAGATGATCAGATCCCGGGACTCGTCGAAGGCCTCCTCCGCCAGACAGATCAGATCCGCCCGGATCTTTCCGGTCTGACGGTCATAGATCCGCAGAATTTTTTTATTTCCGGGGTTTGTGATCTTTTCCGTGTTTTCGGACAGCTTGATCTTCGGAATAAATTCTCCTGTCTTTTCATCCAGAACAGCGGCAAGCTTATATACGCCGCCGAAGGCGGGGCAGTCCTTGGAGGTAATCATGTTGGTGCCCACTCCCCAGGAAGTGATGGCGGCGCCCTGGGTCTTCAGGCTGTCGATGAGATACTCGTCCAGATCGCTGGAAGCGGAGATGACCGCATCCGGAAATCCGGCTTCGTCCAGCATCTTTCTGGCCTTTTTGGACATGTAGGCCAGGTCGCCGCTGTCCAGCCGGATCCCGTAATTCTTAAGCTCTATGCCGGATTCCCGCATCTCCCTGAAGATCCGGATAGCATTGGGGACGCCGGAGCGCAGCGTGTCATACGTATCTACCAGCAGAAGGCAGGCGTCTGGATAGAGCTCGGAGTACTTTTTAAAGGCAGTGTATTCATCCGGAAAGCTCATAATCCAGCTGTGAGCGTGGGTTCCCTTTACCGGCACATCGAAAAGCTTGCCGGCCAGAACATTGGAGGTGCCGATGCATCCGGCGATCATGGCGGCTCTTGCGCCGTAGATGCCTGCGTCCGGCCCCTGGGCCCGCCGCAGCCCGAACTCCATAATGCCGTCTCCCCGGGCAGCCTGCACCACTCTGGCTGATTTGGTGGCAATGAGACTCTGGTGGTTTACAATGGTCAGGATAGCCGTCTCCACCAGCTGAGCCTGCATAATGGGCGCAATGACTTTTAACAGAGGCTCGTGGGGAAAGACCACGGAACCTTCCGGGATAGCATAGATGTCTCCTTCAAAGCGGAAGCCTTTTAAATAATCTAAAAAAGGCTCGTGAAAAATACCCAGGCTCCTTAAATAGTCAATATCCTCCGGTGAGAAGCGAAGATTTTTAATATAGTCTATGACCTGCTCCAGCCCCGCGGTAATGGCATAGCCGTTCCCGCAGGGGTTGTTCCGGTAGAAGACGTCAAAGATTACCGTTTCGGAAGAATGGCTCTCAAAATAGCCCTGCATCATAGTCAGTTCATACAGATCTGTTAATAAAGTCAGATTCATTTTACTCATGGGAGTTCTCCTTTGCAGTGGTTGCGTAACGTTTCTTTTAGTTATCAAGTATACCACAAAATCCGGCGGTTGGAAGGGAATAATAAAATTTTTTAAAAAAAGTACTTGCAATCTGTCCGAAGTTGCGATATAATCCTTCTTGCATGTGAACGAAGGGCTATCGCCAAACGGTAAGGCAACGGACTCTGACTCCGTCATTTCAAGGTTCGAATCCTTGTAGCCCTGTGAAAATGGATATCCTGAAGTGGATATCCATTTTTTTATTCATGACAATAGAAAGTTCGCGGAACATGCTTTCTATTGTTTGTTCTAAGAGTTTTTTAGAATAAATTTTTAAGATAAAACAGCTTGTTTTATTAAATGTGAGATTATATAATGATCTTAATTAAAAAATTGAAGCTCTCGGATATTAATATGGTTATTTACCCAGTATAAAGGGTGCGAGAAAAATCTTATCAAGAAGGGATGGTAATAGAAGTATTGAGAGTTTATTTGGATAACTGTTGTTATAATCGTCCCTTTGATGATCGTTCAAATATTAAGAATTATCTTGAGAGGGAAGCTGTATTAATTGTAATGCAAATGGCTTTTGACGGAGAATTTGAAATTATTGGATCAGAAGTTCTTAAAAAAGAAATGTTAATGATATCAGATATTGACAAAAGAAATAATGTTGAAAATCTTTACAAAGAACTGAGATCGAAAGAAGTTGAGCTGGAACGGTCAATTGTCCGCAGAGCAGAAGAAATTGTCAGGAATTCTTCGATTAAAGCTTTTGACAGTTTACATCTTGCTTGTGCAGAACATGGAGCGGATGTACTATTGACAACAGATATGAAATTTTTAAAAGCCGCAAACAAATTGAATGTCAAGGTGAAGATACAGAATCCTGTTGAGTTTGTTTTGGAGGTGAATAGTAGTGAACATGACGATGAAGTTGATGAAAAATAGCGAAATCAAACGTATTGGAACGGAGGCATTGATGAAAGCGTTAGGGCCTATTGGAATGGCGAGATATCTGGAAGAATATGATAATGGTGGAAACGGAGATTATACGAAAGAAAAATACCAACAACCAGATTATTCTGTTGAGGAAATTTTAAATATGTAAGAAATAAAGTGATAGGTCGATCCATAGGTCAATTTATCAAGCCTGTTCTTTAAAAAGGCAGGATTTACGGGCAAAAATCCCTTGGAGCGAACGGACTCGACTCCGTCATTTCAAGGTTCGAATCCTTGTAGCCCTGTGAAAATGATTGGCCGTTGCAAAGTCGTGAAATCAGGTTTTCCGGTGTGAGACTTTGCAGCGGTTTTTTGCGATATAAAGAATCCCCTGGAAGACAGCAGTTCTCAAAAAAGGAGCTTTGGACTGCCTCGGGGAAGGAGAGAGAGTATGGCATACGAATTTGAAAGCAGAGTCCGGTACAGTGAAACGGACATGGACAGGAAACTGACGATGGTTTCTCTGGTAAATTATTTCCAGGACTGCTCCACCTTTCAGTCGGAAGGGTGCGGCCATGGCCTGGTCGATTTAGCAAAACAGAACAGGGTGTGGATGGTGCTGTCCTGGCAGATTGACATCCTCCGGCTTCCTTCCCTGGGAGAAAAGATCCGGGTACAGACCTGGCCGTATATGTTTAAGGATTTTTACGGCATGAGAAATTTTGCATTGGCCCAGGAGGACGGCCAGTATCTTGCCAAGGCCAACAGCGTCTGGGTGTTTATGAATCGGGAGACAGGGCGGCCCTGCAAGATCCTTCCGGAAAATATCGCCGGATATGAGATGGAGCCTAAGCTGGATATGGAAAACGGCTCCAGAAAGATCCGGATGCCAGGGGAAGGAACGCCCCGGGAGCCCTTTCCTGTGGCCCGGCACCATCTGGACACCAATCACCATGTGAACAACTGCCAGTATATCAGCATGGCACAGGAATACCTCCCGGAAGCCTTCCAAACCTCCAGGCTCAGGGTTGAGTACCGGAAGCAGGCCCGCCTTCATGACAGGATTTTCCCCGTGGTATATCAGGAAGGCGGGAAGGTGACGGTTTCGCTGGGAGACGGGGAAGGACAGGCGTACGCGGTAGTGGAATTTATTCAGAAGGGAGAAGAGGGATGCTTCGCTTAGGAGAAAAACAGACCCTTACGGCAGTAAAGAAAGTGGATTTCGGAATCTATCTGGCAGAGGAGGGACGGCCGGAGGAACGGGTTCTCCTTCCGAAGAAGGAGGTTCCGGCAGGGCTGGAAACAGGAGGGCAGGTTTCTGTATTTTTGTACAAGGATTCCAGGGACAGGCTGATCGCCACAGTGCGGGAGCCGGTCCTGACTCTTGGGAAAACGGCGGTGCTGAAGGTAAAAGAGGTGGGGAAGATCGGCGCCTTCTTGGACTGGGGCCTTGAGAAAGACCTGCTGCTTCCCTTCAGGGAGCAGACCGGAAAGCTTTATCCGGGGGAAGAGTGCCTTGTGGCCCTGTATATTGATAAAAGCTCACGGCTGTGCGCCACCATGCGGGTATATCCTTACCTGCTGAAAAATTCCCCGTATCAGGCCGGGGACGAGGTGGAAGGCAGAGTCTATGAGACAGGAGGAAATTTCGGCGTTTTTGTGGCGGTGGACGACTGCTACTCAGGAATGATTCCTAAACGGGAGGTACCGGAGGGGCTGCGGGCCGGAAATATCATCCGGGCCAGAGTGTCCGGGGTGAAGGAAGACGGAAAGCTGGATCTGAGCATTCGGGATAAAGCATATATTCAGATCAAAGAAGACGCCCGGTATGTGCTGGAGGTTCTGGAGGAATATGAGGGAGTTCTTCCTTTTGACGACCGGGTCTCACCGGAGATCATCCGGCGTGAGTTCGGATTAAGCAAAAGCGCTTTCAAACGCGCGGTAGGAAGACTGCTGAAGCAGGATGAAATAGAAATATCAGGCGGAAAAATCCGCAGAAAAGGAGGACAAAAATGAAAAGCATTATTAAGACAGACAAAGCCCCGGCGGCAATCGGACCGTATTCTCAGGCAGTGGAAGTAAATAAAATGGTGTATACGTCCGGCGTGATCCCTGTAAATCCCGGGACCGGGGAGATTCCAAAAGGAGTGAAGGAGCAGGCGTCGCAGGCCTTTTCTAATCTGAAGAATCTTCTGGAGGCAGCCGGATCCGGAATGGAGCAGGTGGTTAAGACAACGGTATTTATTAAGGAAATGAACGACTTCGGCGTAATCAATGAAATCTACGCGGAGTATTTTCCCGAGCCCTATCCGGCCCGTTCCTGTGTGGAAGTAGCAAGGCTTCCCAAGGATGTGCTTCTGGAAATTGAGGCAATAGCGACAAAATAAAAAACAGGAGATTTCAGTAAAAGGGAAATAGTGCTGAATTTGCAAAAATTACTTGATTTTGCCTGGTTCGCGGGTTATATTGTATGTGTACACAGAAATGAGTTTTGGAAAGATTGAAAGGGGATATTGAGTATGAAAGTACAGAATATTAAGAATATCGAAAAGTTTTTTGAGGTTGTAGACGAGTGCAAAGGAAGAGTAGAGCTGGTAACCGGTGAGGGAGACAGACTGAACCTGAAGTCTAAGCTGAGCCAGTATGTATCTATGGCAAACATTTTCTCCAACGGTGAGATTCCGGAGCTGGAGATCATCGCGTATGAGAAGGAAGATATCGACCGTCTGATCAACTACATGATGAATGAGTAAATAATATAGATTTTCGGCCGCGCACGCGGCGGCAGACCTGTATGAAAGCCCTTGGCTGTGGAAAAGCAATACCCCGGCCGAGGGCTTTTTGGCATTGTAAATGAGAGGGAAACATGGTAAAGTGAAAATTACAGCAAAACAGCAACCAGAATTTCAGAGAGGAAAAATATGGCTCATTTTACACATTTACACGTCCATACAGAATACAGCCTTCTGGATGGAGCGAATAAAATAAAAGAATACGTGGCCAGGGTAAAGGAGCTTGGAATGGACAGCGCCGCTATTACGGACCATGGGGTGATGTACGGAGTGATTGACTTCTATAAAGAGGCAAAAGCTGCCGGAATTAACCCTATCCTGGGATGTGAAGTGTATGTGGCGCCGGGCTCCAGATTTGACCGGGAGATCGGAGGAGGAGACGACCGGTATTACCATCTGGTTCTTCTGGCTGAGAACAACAAAGGGTACGCCAATCTGATGAAGCTGGTCTCCAAGGGCTTTGTGGAAGGCTTTTATTACAAGCCCAGGGTGGACATGGAGATTCTGAAGCAGTACAGCGAAGGGATTATCGCTCTGAGCGCCTGCCTGGCCGGGGAGGTCCAGAGGTATCTGGTAAGAGGGCTTTACCAGGAGGCCAAAGAGGCGGCTCTTAAGTATGAGAAAATTTTTGGAAAAGGAAACTATTTCCTGGAGCTCCAGGATCATGGCCTTCCGGAGCAGAAGCAGGTGAACCAACAGCTTCTGCGCCTGAGCCAGGAGCTGGGCATTGAGCTGGTGGCCACCAACGACGTCCACTACACCTACGCCCAGGACGTGGAGCCCCACGATATCCTTCTTTGTATTCAGACGGGGAAAAAGCTGGCAGATGAGGACAGGATGCGGTATGAGGGAGGGCAGTATTACGTCAAATCCCCAAAGGAGATGGAGCAGCTCTTTGCCTATGCGCCCCAGGCGCTGGAAAATACCTGGAAGATTGCCGACCGGTGCCATGTGGAGATTGAATTCGGGGTGACGAAGCTTCCCAAGTTTGACGTTCCGGCTCCCTACACCTCCTGGGAGTATCTGAATAAGCTGTGTTTTGAAGGGCTTAAGAGAGTCTATATCCAGGTGACCGATGAGCTGAAGAGCCGCCTGGAATATGAGCTTTCCGTCATCAAACAGATGGGGTATGTGGACTATTTCCTGATTGTATGGGATTTTATCCGCTACGCCAGAGAACACGACATTATGGTGGGGCCGGGAAGAGGCTCCGCAGCCGGGAGCCTGGTTTCCTATACCCTGGGCATCACCCAGCTGGATCCCATCCGGTACAATCTGCTTTTTGAACGATTCCTGAATCCGGAGCGTGTGTCCATGCCGGATATTGATATTGACTTCTGTTTTGAGAGACGGCAGGAGGTTATCGACTATGTGGTGAGAAAGTACGGAAAAGACCGGGTGGTTCAGATTGTGACCTTTGGTACCATGGCGGCCAGAGGCGTCATCCGGGATGTGGGAAGGGTGATGGATCTCCCCTACGCCCTCTGCGACACCATCGCCAAGATGGTGCCCTCTGAGCTGAATATTACCATAGACCGGGCCCTGGAGATGAGCCGGGAGCTTCGGACCATGTATGAGAATGACGAGCAGGTACACAAGCTCATCGAGATGTCCAAGCGCCTGGAGGGTCTGCCCCGGCATACGTCCATGCACGCGGCGGGCGTGGTGATCAGCCAGAAGGCTGTGGATGAGTACGTGCCCCTCTCCCGGGCGGCGGACGGAACCATCACCACCCAGTTCACCATGACCACCCTGGAGGAGCTGGGACTTCTGAAAATGGATTTCCTGGGACTGAGGACCCTGACTGTGATTCAGAACGCGGTGCGTCTCGCGGAAAAGAGCCATGGAATCAAAATTTCCATCTCAAAGATTGACTACAATGACAAGAGGGTGCTGGACTCCATCGGAACGGGGAAGACAGAAGGGGTGTTCCAGCTGGAAAGCGCCGGGATGAAGAGCTTCATGAAGGAGCTGAAGCCCCAGAGCCTGGAGGATATTATCGCGGGAATATCTCTGTACCGCCCCGGCCCCATGGATTTCATTCCCCAGTATATCCGGGGAAAAAATCATCCGGAAACCATTACGTATGACTGTCCTCAGCTGGAGGAGATTCTGGAGCCTACCTACGGCTGCATTGTCTATCAGGAACAGGTAATGCAGATCGTCCGCTCTCTGGGAGGCTATACCCTTGGACGCAGCGACCTGGTACGCCGGGCCATGTCCAAGAAGAAGGCTTCTGTCATGGAGAAGGAGCGGCAGAACTTCGTATACGGGAACCAGGCGGAGGGAGTGCCCGGCTGTATCGCCAACGGTATCAGCGAAGAGGTGGCAAATAAAATCTATGACGAGATGATCGACTTCGCCAAGTACGCCTTTAATAAGTCCCACGCGGCCGCCTATGCGGTGGTCTCTTACCAGACGGCTTATCTGAAATATTATTATCCGGTGGAATTCATGGCGGCGCTTATGACCTCCGTAATTGAAAATCCTTCTAAGGTGGCGGAATATATTCTGAACTGCCGGCAGATGGGAATCCGGATCCTGCCTCCGGATATCAATGAAGGAGAAGGGGATTTTTCTGTTAAGGGAAATGAGATCCGCTACGGCCTCTCTGCCATTAAGAGCATCGGCAAGCCGGTGATAGAGGCGATTCTTACGGAGCGCCGGGAGAGAGGCCCCTTCCGGAGCCTGAAGGACTTTATAGAGCGGCTTTCCGGAAAGGAAGTCAATAAAAGGACCATCGAAAGCTTTATTAAATCGGGAGCTATGGACAGCCTGGGCGGCACCAGAAAGCAGCTGATGCAGGTATACGCCGCCATCATCGAACAGGTGGCAAGAGAGAAAAAGAGCGGAGTGACGGGCCAGATGTCCCTTTTCGACCTGCTGGGGGAGGAGGATAAGAAGGAGTATGAGATCCAGCTTCCGCCGGTAGGAGAGTACGAGAAGGAACAGCTTCTGGCTTTTGAAAAAGAGGTTCTGGGAATCTATGTAAGCGGACATCCGCTGGAGAAGTACGAGGCGCTATGGAAGCGGGTGATCTCCAATGTCACTACAGACTTTCAGCTGGATGAGGAGACGGGACAGGCCAGGGTGCCGGATCAGGCAAGGGTAACTGTGGGAGGCATGATTGCCGGGAAAACAGTGAAATATACGAAGACCAATAAGACCATGGCTTTCCTGACCCTGGAGGATCTGGTGGGAAATGTGGAAATTGTGGTTTTTCCAAAGGATTATGAGACGTACGGCCCTTATCTGAAGGAGGAAAATAAGGTCTTTATCCGGGGCAGGGCAAGCAGCGAGGACGACAAGGCCAGCAAGGTGATCTGTGAAAAAATCTGGGGCTTTGATGAGGTTTCCAGAGAACTGTGGGTGCAGTTTCCTACTATGGAGGCATACCGGGACAAGGAGGACCAGCTGTTCGCCCTCCTTCGCCAGTCAGACGGGAAAGACCATGTAGCTATCTATGTCCGCAGTCCCAGAGCGGTGCGAAAGCTGGGGGATAACTGGACTGTGCAGGCGGATGAGGAAATGCTTTCCCGATTGGAGGCGCTGTTTGGTAAGGAGAATGTAAAGGTAAAGTAAAGAGATTCCATATCCCCTGGGAAACCTTTACAAACCCCTTAAAATAGATTAAAATGATAAAAAATAAACCCATTGCTTGGCAGGAGGTGCGATATGGCAAAAAAGGTGGAAACAATAGGTGTGCTCACCAGCGGCGGAGACGCGCCGGGAATGAATGCGGCCATCCGGGCCGTAGTCCGCAAGGCTCTTTCTCAGGGACTGAAGGTAAAAGGAATCTCCCAGGGATACAAGGGTCTGCTGAATGAAGAGATTGAGGATCTGCATCCGTGGAGTGTATCAGATATCATATCCAAGGGAGGCACGATTCTGTATACCGCCAGATGCGCGGAGTTCCGAACGGAAGAGGGACAGGACCGGGGCGCGGAGATCTGCCGCAAGCATGGAATAGACGGTCTTGTAGTCATCGGCGGAGACGGTTCCTTTAACGGGGCTAAGCAGCTGGCGGCCAGGGGGATCAATACCATCGGCGTTCCGGGAACCATCGATCTGGATATTGCGTGTACCGATTATACCATTGGCTTTGACACGGCTGTAAACACAGCTATGGAGGCTATTGACAAGGTCAGAGATACATCCACCTCCCATGAGCGGTGCAGTATTATCGAGGTAATGGGAAGAAACGCCGGATACATTGCTCTCTGGTGCGGAATTGCCAACGGAGCGGAAGACATCCTTCTGCCGGAGCGGTATGATTACGATGAGCAGAAGCTGATTAACAATATTATCAACAACCGGAAGCGGGGGAAGAAGCATCATATTATTATCAACGCGGAAGGAATCGGCCACTCCACCAGTATGGCTCGGAGAATCGAGGCGGCTACAGGCGTGGAGACGAGAGCTACGATTCTGGGCCACCTTCAGAGAGGCGGAAGCCCAACCTGCCGAGACCGTGTCTACGCTTCCATGATGGGCGCCTATGCGGCGGACCTGCTGGCCGAAGGCAAATCAAACCGTGTGGTTGGCTTTAAAAACGGCGAGTACGTGGATTTTGATATAGCGGAAGCTCTGGATATGCAGAAGGAGATTCCCGACTATATGGTGCGGGTCAGCAAGGCCATGAGCTCCTGACGGGGAGAGTATACAGAATGTCAGAGATAATCACAAGCATGTCCAATAGCCAGGTGAAAAACCTTGCTTCGCTCCAGGCCAGAGGCAGGGCCCGGAGCCAGCAGGGGCTTTTCGTGGCGGAGGGAATTAAAATGTACCGGGAAGCCCCGAAGGAGAGGCTTGCCGGTGTTTATGTGTCAGAGCGTTTTCTGGAAAAGTATGGCTCCGGGATCTTTGAGGAAAAAGGAATCGAGCCGGTGATCCTTTCAGACCGAGTTTTTTCCTCTGTCTCAGATACCAAGACGCCTCAGGGAATTCTCTGCCTGATCCGGCAGTTTTCCTATACGCTGCCGCAGCTTCTTTCGGAGAATCCATTGATTCTGATTCTGGAAAATCTCCAGGATCCCGGCAACCTGGGGACTATCCTCCGCACAGGGGAGGGGGCCGGAGTGACCGGCATTCTTCTTTCGGAAGGATGCGTGGATATTTACAATCCAAAAGTAATCCGTTCCACCATGGGTTCCATTTACAGGATGCCTTTCTGCTATACAGAAAACCTTCCGGACAGCCTGGACTGGCTGAAAAAGCGGGGCGTGACCCTGTGCGCGGCCCATCTTGGCGGCGACCGGGCCTATGATCTGCAGGATTACACCGGAAGCTGCGCCTTTCTGATCGGCAACGAGAGCAAAGGCCTGTCCGACCGGACAGCCGCCCTTGCGGATGTTTTGGTGAACATTCCCATGTACGGCCAGGTGGAGTCCCTGAATGCTTCTGTAGCAGCGGCCGTGCTTATGTATGAGGCTTCCAGACAGCGCCGGAGGAAGGCTTAACCCTTTTTCCGGTGCCATGAATATAAAAAATGAATCCCCTGCTACGGAAGGGGATTCGTTTTTTTAAACTGGTTCAAGGTCAGCTCAAACTGCTGACGGCTCTGCGCCTTTAATACATTGAGAATCAGGCCGCTGCAGAGAAACAGCAGGGAGGCCATGGCGCCGAAGCCGCTGACGATCAGGGTGGGGAACTTCAGCACCAGTCCGGTCCTGCTGTATTCCGAAAGTACCGGTATAAACAGTCCCAGAGCCGCCAGAAACAGCACCAGGGAAATGCTGCCGAAGAACAGCAGCGGCCGGTAGTTCTTCAGCATAATCAGGATTGTCTTCAGCACCCTGATTCCGTCCCGGAAGGTATTCAGCTTTGAGGTGGAGCCCTGGGGACGGTCCCGGTAATTGACTACAACGTTGTCGATCAGCATGTTTTTATCGAGTGCGTGTATGGTCATCTCGGTTTCAATCTCAAAGCCATTGGAGAGAATCGGGCAGGTCTTCACAAAAAGATAGCTGAAAGCCCGGTATCCCGTCATAATATCCTGGATTTTATGCTCGAAAAAAATATGGATCATTCCCCTGACCATCCGGTTTCCCAGATTGTGGAAGGGCCGCTTGTTCTCGGAAAAATAGGTTGAGGATAGACGGTCTCCCACCACCATATCCGCGCCGCCCTCCAGAACGGCCCTGGCCATCTCCCTGGCATTTTCCGCCGGGTACGTATCATCTCCATCTACCATAAGATAACACCTGGCGTCGATTTCCCGGAACATGGTGCGCACAACGGCGCCTTTCCCCTGACGGCGCTCATACCGAACCACAGCGCCGGCTTCCCTGGCTATGCGGTCGGTACCGTCGGTAGAATTATTATCGTACACGTAGATCACTGCCTCCGGCAGAGCTTTTTTGAAATCAGTGACAACTTTTTCGATGGTTCCTGCCTCATTATAGCAGGGGATTAAAACTGCGATCTCGTCCATATTTTCCTCCCTTAATTGTAGAAACGATTTAAAATCCATAAGAAATACATTCCGGCAGAAAAGGCGGAGACGGAAAAAAGTCCTCTGTGATAAAGAGCCAGCCAGACAGGGCTTTTTTTGGCCTTCTGGTACAGAGACAAAGCTGTGAGAACGGCAGGCAGAACCAGAAAGAAGCCGAAATCTGTGTAGTAGCGATGGAGAATGCCGGCCATTTCTATATCCGCGCATACCACCACAAGCCCCAGAGCCAGGGAGGCCAGGGCGAAAGCCCCAAGCCCCAGAGTCTTCAGCTGATTCTTTGCCCGTCTGAAGCCGCAAAGAATCAGAAGAAGCGGATGAAACCAGAGAAAGCCTCCGAACATAGACTCCAGAATCGTAACGCCCTGATATGTGTTTGAAGTGCTCACACGCTGCATAAAGGGATATACAGAGTTTATAGAGGGCGGCTGCAGCAGGTAGGTAAATAGTCCAAAGGGCAGCCGGTCCAGGTGGAAGCCTCTGGCTGTCATATCGTTGGTGGTCAGGTTATAGTTTGCCCCAAAATCAAAAGGAGATCCGAAGCGGGCGTAATTATAATACATAAGAAAGGCCGCTGTAATCACATAGGGCAGGACGGCCGGCAGCAGGCTTTTGAGGATCGCCTTTTTCAGAACGGAATTTCTGCCGAAAAGGGCCCGTATAGAAGGCCAGAACAAAGGAACGGCCAGCAGGCTTCCGACCAGCATCTGGGGCCGGCAGGCGGCTACCAGGGCCATGCACAGAGCTCCCGCCGCAAGAGGACGGGCCTTCAGGGCGCCGGACTCTTCCCGGGCATTCAGCCAGAAATAAAATCCCCAGATGGTAAGCGCGGCGCCCAGGGAAATCGGCATGTTGTAAAAGGTAGGATTCTCCACTACCAGGAAAAACCCGCTTCCTGCCAGCAGGCAGAAATCCAGAAGCAGGAAGGCGCCCAGGGAAAGTTTTTTAAAGTATCTGGTTACAAGAGCATCCAGCAGAAAAAAGATGCCGATCGACATGAAACAAGCGTTAATCAGCACTCCCAGATACGTGGGGAAAGCGGTTCCCGTCACCAGATACCAGGGAAGGTAATAAAGGAATACCGGAAGAATGCCGAAATAACAGTAATACCTTCCGTTATAATAAGCGGTATCCCAGATAGAGGAGACGGAATCGGCCTTCCGCTGCCGGTAATCATACGGATTCTCCATGGCCTGCAGCTCCTGTGACGGCTCGTCGTCCAGGTAGAAATGCCCTTCTGTAAGTGCGACAGCCAGCTTGTGATACTGCTGATGATGGGTCCAGGGCGGATCCACATAGTCCGGATTGAAGGTACCGATTCCCACGGCCAGAAGGACCTGGGAGAGAAGCAGAAACAAAATCCAGCCGGTCTGCAGCCGTCCCCTTAAAGAATATGCGGCCGTATACAGGACAGAACCGGGACGGAGAAAAAACAGAAGCAGCAGAAGCCCGTACACCGCGAAAAAGCGCAGCGGGGAGAAAAAAAGGGGGCGCCCGGTATTCAGCTTTATGGTTCCTATATGGTAAGAACTGTATAGGCTTGAGTTAATGGTGATTTTCAGGCTTTTCGCGTCGCCGGATAGATTCAGCCGGATATATTTTGTACTTTCATCATTGGGATCAATGGTCAGGGAGGGGAGGTCGTAGTACTGGTTATTCCCCTGATCTCTGGCCGATATGGTGACGGAAAGCGTGCTGACCGGGTCTTCCGTGGCGCGCAGATCCAGGTACAGATTCTGGACGGAGGTATTGAGATCATCCAGAAGAATGTATGGCTCCGAGCTGGAGGACAGGTCGAAGAGAACGCTGCCGTCTTCCTGCACAGTGCTTCCGGCGCTGTACGCGGTGACGGGGGAGAGCTCCTCCGGAAAGAAAAAAGATTCAAAAGTACGAAAATTAAAAACAAATAATTCAATCACGAGAGCGGCAAATGCCAGCAGGGTGTAAATGCTTTTCAAGTACTTCATAGTCTGTCTCCATGATCGGCCATCTGTCTGCCAAAGCGCCGGCGAGACAGATGGCGGGGGTTTGATTCTTCTGGCAAGTATACCATCTTGCACCTGGTCTTACAATCTGAAAATCGGCCCTGAATGTAAAATTCACTAAAAATTCGATAATCTTAAGAAAATCTGAAGTTTTAAAAAGGGGACTTGAAAATATTTTCCAAATGAAATAGCATCCAGAGTCAGAAACAGGAGGGTACCGGGAGTGAACGCGGAAGAGCCGCGCCGGCTTCGGGAGGAAGACCATAAAAGGAGAAAGATTTATGGACATTCAGTTTTTGACAGAAAAAAGACGAAAAAATATTTCCCCTTATGTAATTTATACACTTTGTTTCACAGCTGTTTCGGCAGCCGTCTTCTCCTGGTTTTTCCTGAACGGGAAGACCTTTATCTGGAAGGAGACGGACGGGATGACTCAGCATTTTAACGCCCTTGTCTATTACCGGTCCTGGCTGAGAGAGCTTCTGGAAAATCTGTTTGTGAAGCGTCAGGCGGAGATTCCCATGTGGAACTGGAATGTGGGATACGGGGCGGATGTCATTACAACCTTTCATTATTATGTACTGGGTGATCCCTTAAATCTGTTCAGCGTACTGGTGCCCTTAAACGCCATGGAAGCTTTTTACGGCGGACTGATCCTGCTGAGGATCTGGCTGGCAGGGATGGCGTTCCTGGCATGGTGTGGCAGCGTGGGAGAGAAAAGCGCCTGGGCGGCCGGGGGAGCGCTGATCTATTCCTTTAATTTCTGGACGATTATGGCGGGAGTGCGTCATCCTTTTTTTATGAACCCGCTGATCTACTTTCCCCTGATCTTAATGGGAATTGACCGGATTTTTAAGAAGGGAAAACCGTATCTGTTTATAGGGATGACGGCTCTGTGCGCGGTAAGCAATTTCTATTTCTTCTATATGATCTGCGTTCTCATGTTCTTTTATGCGGTTGGGAGGTATCTGTCCTGGTTCAGGCCTGTACGTCTCAGGGAGCTTCTGGGATGGTTTCTGAAATTCGTCCTGTACTTTCTGGTGGGAACAGCCATCTCAGCGGTGATTCTGCTTCCTGTGGCTCTGGTCATGGTTCATTCCGGAAGGGCAGAGGCCGGAGCTGTGGTCAGGGCTTTTTATCCGGCTCTTTATTACTGGAAATTCCCGGCGGCATTTCTCACGGGGCAGGCAGGATATTGGAACAAGATGGGATATACGGCCTTCGGAGTGCTGGCAGTTCTCCAGCTGTTTTTGAAGAAAAAAAGAGGAGGGAACCTGAAGAAGGCGTTCCTTTTCATGACCCTTCTTCTGCTGATCCCCTGGTGCGGCCATATTCTCAACGGCTTTTCCTATGTGACAAACCGGTTTGTCTGGGCGTACGGAATGCTGAACGGTTATATTTTTGTAAAAATCTTTCCGGAGCTTCTGACCCTTAGCAGAAAGGAAAAGATACGGCTGACCGCAGGAACGGGAATCTACTGCGGCGTATGCTTCATCAACCGGGAGACAAGGACGGAATTCGTACTGGCCGCCATGGTTCCCCTGTGCTTTCTGCTGATCTTTCTGCTTCTGGCGGAAAAGGACTGGGTGCAGGCTTACAGGCGCAGACTCAAAGGGGTACTGCTGTCTGCTCTCTGTCTTTGTCTGGTTCTCCAGGGAAGCTATAAATATTCTCCGGCGGAGCAGGACTACATTTCGGAATTCGAAAATCAGGGAGATGCTCTGAAGGACCTGACAGAGAATACTCCGGGCAGCCTTATAAAAGAAGTGAAGGATGAAGGGGTGTGGAGGTATGACTCCGGCAGTACGGGAGAGATCTATAATAACGGCCTGCAGCAGGAGGCCATGCGGGTGAATTTCTACTGGAGCCTGGCGGACGGCACGGTAAACCGGTTTCAGAGAGAAATGTATCTGAACACCCAGCAGGATCACAAGTATGACGGACTGGACGGAAGGATGGCCCTGGAGGCTCTGGCGGGAGTCCGGTATTATGTGATTCCGGCGGGCGAAAAGGGGTACCTTCCCTATGGCTATGACAGACTGGTCCTCCAAGGCGAGGCGGGAAACGGAAAGACGTATTCTGTGTATGAAAATCCGGACAGCCTTCCCTTCGCCTATACCTGCTCTTCCTATATTCCAAGGAAGGATTACGAGAAGATGACGGTACTGCAGAAGCAGCAGGCTCTTCTTCAGGGAGCTGTGACAGAAAAGGCTCCCCGGTCAAAAGAGATCGGGAAAGCCTCTCCCATCTTTACAGAGAGCCTTCCTGAATACACGGTAAAAGAAGGGGAGGGACTTACCTGGAAGGAGGGAAAGGTGACGGTGGAGCAGGAAGGAGCTGTTCTGACTCTGAACTTTCAGGGGATGCCGGACTGTGAGACGTATCTGATTCTGGAGGGGCTGGATTATCAGGATATAAATCCTGTGCGGCTATATTCAGAAGAGGAGCTGGACTCCATGGATGCTTATTCCAGAAACAAATTATACTCGGACAGCCGGGACTGGGAGGGAGCCCAGTCAGCCGTCCTGAAAATAAAGGGAGGCGAGACGGAGAAAAGACTGAAATATCTTACGCGGGAGAATTCGTTTTCCTCCGGAGTGGAGGATTATCTGATCAATGTGGGCTGCAGCCGGGAAGGTATTCACGAAATCACAGTGACGTTTCAGAATAAAGGAGTCTATACTTTTGACCGTTTGTATGTGGCCTGCCAGCCGGTACGGGCGATGAAAGAATGGACGAAGGAGCTGGGGGCGGAGACTCCGGAGATTCTGGAGCTTGAGGGAAATCGGGTGTATGCAGAAATGACCCTCTCGGAACCGAAGCTTCTGTGCTTTTCCATTCCATATAATAAAGGATGGACGGCGTATGTGGACGGAGAAAAGGCAGAGATTCTTCCGACGAATACCATGAATCTGGCGGTAGAGCTGGGAGAAGGAGAGCATACCGTGGAACTGAGATACCAGACGCCGGGGCTTTCGGCAGGCGCGGCAGTTTCGGCGGGAGGCCTGATTTCTCTGGGAATTCTGGGAATTTGCCGGGGCAGGAGGAGGAAAACGAAAGAAAATCTTAAATTTGCTTGACAAAAGCAGGGAATCATATTACAATTACCTCGTAATCGAGTTGTAACAAAACTGTAACAAATTTAACAGAAACGTAGCAGATGTTTCTGGAAGAGGAGGAAATTAATGAGGAAGAATACTGGACGCACCATAATGTGCGCATTTTCAGCGCTTGCTGTATCAGCGCTTGCGGGCATGACGGGGATGGCGCAGGAAGAATCCGATGTAATAGCGATTCCTTATGAACAGTCTGACGCATGGCAGGAGGTTGCCATGGTTAATGATGATACAGTGAGTACAGGGATAAATATCCGGGCGGCAGCCAGCGAGGACAGTGAAGTGATCGGCTATCTTTACAATGGTGGAGCGGCCTGGGTAATTAATAAAGGTGATACCTGGACGGAGATCTATTCCGGAGGACTGACCGGCTTCGTGAAGAACGAGTACCTGATGTACGCGGACGAGGTGAAAGGTCTGGCCGATTATTACGGCCGGGAAGGCGTGACCACCACCTGGGATAATGTTCAGCTCTTCGCGGGAGCGGATGGAAGCTCTCAGGTACTGGAATATCTTGAGACAGGGGATTCCTTCATCCTGGCTGAAGACGGCGGCCATTGGCTGGGCGTTCAGTACGGGGCGGATGATCTTGCCTATGTGTCCTCTGAGGACGTAACGAGAGTGCTTCTGCTTGATACGGCAGTGTCTAAGGATGAGAGCTATACAGACAGCGGAGAGACGTATGCAGAGCCTGCCTATACGGAAGAGACATATACAGAAGAGACGTATACAGAAGATACTTCTTATACAGATACAGAAGGCACGGCGGATACCACTTACCAAGAGACAGAGCCTTCCTACACGGAGGACTATACAGATACCACCGTTCAGACAGAGTATACGGAAGCGACAGAGACGCCGGTCTACACAGAGGAGACTTCAGCGGACACTTCCTATACAGAGGATACCTCTTCTGATGGAACAGAGGATGTGATCGAGGATGACGGTTCCTACTACGACGCGGACTCTGATACATATTATGATGAGAACGGCAATGTGGTTTCAGAAACCTACAGCGCCGATACTTATGTAGACGCTTCGGACTACGCGGATGCCGAAGCGGCGGCACAGGCGGCAGCAGAGTCTTATGCCCAGACAGAAACGTATGTGGAGACAGAAGCATACGTGGCACAGACGGAAGCGTATACGGCACAGACGGAAGCACCCCAGACGGAAGCTCCTCAGACAGAGGCGCCCCAGACGGAGGCACCCCAGACAGAAGCCGTTTCCAGCAGCGCCGGCACAGACGATGTCAGCCTTCTGGCGGCCCTGATCTACTGCGAGGCAGGGAACCAGAGCTATGAAGGAATGGTGGCTGTAGGAGCCGTGGTTATGAACCGGGTGAACAGTCCGTCCTTCCCCAATACCATCAGTGAAGTTATCTATCAGAGCGGCCAGTTTACGCCCGCTTCCAGCGGAGCCCTGGCCAGTGCCCTGGCGAGCGGCGTCCCCAGCGCCTGCTATGAAGCAGCCAGCGCAGCCATTGCAGGAGAGAACCCGGTAGGAGGAGCCCTTTACTTCAACACCGGTTCCGGACAAGGCATGAAGATCGGAGACCACCAGTTCTATTAAACTCCATCGGTGGATGATGTAAACCAAATACCAGAACAGAGATAAGGCTGCCCCGTCTGAAGACGGAAGGCAGCCTTATTTTTGCGGAAGAGGGGATTGTCTCTTTTTTACCAGCAAGGGCTTTACAGAAGTTCTTTCATTACAAACTCATAGATGGCCTGGCATTTTGTGCGCCAGTTGGCGCAGACGGCTTTGGCCTGGGATTCATCCGGCACCGTAATGGTCAGGTCAATGGGATTGGAATGCTTTTCCTTTACCAGGCAGCGGACAGAATATTCGTTGGCTGTGTTTTTGTAGTAGTCAGCCAGAACAGATACCTCATCCCGAAGCTGCATTTTATTTTCTTTCATGTACTCGTCGATCTCACTCCGGATGGCCGAGGAGATTCGCTTGTGAAAGTAAAGAAGCGTTTCTTCTCCGGATTCTGTCAGAGAAAAATACGAACTGTTCCGTATGGTTTCCTGGCGGATCAGCTTGGATTCTGTCAGCTCGGCCAGAACGGACTGGAGGGTAAAGTAGGTGGTATAGCCCTTATCCAGAATAAAAGAAGAGATCTGGGAGTTGGTCAGGGGAAAATCCACTTTATCCAGCATATAGAGAACGATGAGTTTGTATAATGTCAGAGGTTCAGACATTTAGAATTCCTCCTTTGTCAGTAAATGGGAAATATTTTCCCTGCCACGTGTTTTTTAGGCGAAAGGCAGAGTGGATGGCGTTGAGGACGCTGCGCTTCTGCAGGGTCCACCGGGGAGCCAGCAAAAGCTTCGCCGGACCGTCGCCGGTGAGCCTGTGAATGACGATGTCCGGATCCAGGCGCTCTGCGCATTTTATTACCATCTCAATATATTCTTCCTGGCTGGGAATAAAAAAGGGATTTTCCCGGTAAAGCTCAGCCAGATCGGTTCCCTCCAGAACGTGGAGAAGCTGCAGCTTAATGCCCTGGATCCCGGCATCATTGAGGTAATCAATCGTCTGCAGCATCTTGGCCTCTGTCTCTCCGGGAAGGTAAAGGATCACATGCGCGATCACCTCGATTCCCATACCCCTGAGATTTTTTACCGCTTTTTCAAAACATTCCAGGAGATACCCCCTGCGGATCAGCAGCGCGGTTTCCTCGTGAATGGTCTGCAGTCCCAGTTCAACCCACACAGGTTTAATACGGTTCAGTCTATCCAGAAGTCCCAGAACATCGGGAGGCAGACAGTCCGGCCGGGTGGCGATGGAGAGAGCGGCGATCTCAGGATCCTGGATAGCCTCTGTGAAGATTTTTTCCAGATATTCAACAGGAGCGTATGTATTTGTATAGGCCTGAAAATAGGCGATAAAAAGACGAACGGGACGCTTCTGCCGTATCATTGCTTTCTGGGCCTGAATCTGCTCGGAAACGGAGAGGACGGGAGAGGCGGCAAAATCACCGGAGCCTCCCGCGCTGCAGAAAATGCAGCCCCGCTGTCCCAGCGTTCCATCCCGGTTGGGACAGGTCATGCCTCCGTTCAGCGTAAGCCGGTAGACCTTTTCGCCGTAACGGCGGCGCATTTCATAATTCAGTGAATGGTAGGGCTTCTCATCCCATTTCATGGAGGCAGGATCCTTTCTGGTTCGTATTTAAAAGCATTAAACCAAGTTTAACATAGTGAAGGAAATTTAGCAATTTTTTTATCCTCTGCCAAAGACGGAAAAATTAAGAAAAGCCTAAATACCTGTAAATTGACAAATGTGTTGCAATCAACTATATTCTATATAAAAAGGAGCAGGCTTTGGAGTTGTCAGTCAAAGATCAGAGCTGCTTCAGGATAAAACAAAAAGAAAAAGTAAAAGCAGGAATTCAGAGTACGTTTAAGCATAGAAGGGAAGTATAGAAATGGACGAAAGAAAAAGGAGGCCTGCGCCTACAATTTATCAGGGATACCAGGATGAAGAAAGCACCCGGAGGCCTTCGGCGGAGCGGCCGGGAAGTATGCGTGAATTCAGGCCTTCGGCGGAAGGGGCAGGGCGCTCCCGGGAAACCAGGGCTGCAGCGGAGCGGCCAGAAAGCAGCCGAAGAACCGGAAGTACGGCGGCAAGGCCAGAAAGTAATCGGGGAACCGGAAGTACAGCGGCAAGACCGGAAAGCGGCCGGGAAACCAGGGCTGCAGCGGAGCGGTCAGAAAGCAGCCGGGGAACCAGAGCTTCGGCGGAGCGGACAGGAGCTCCGCGAAGGTCAGGAACGGCGGCACAGCAGCGGGCAGCGCGGAGCGAAGCTGAGAGAGGGAGCCGCCGGGAAGCTCCTGTCAGAAAAAGAAAGCGTTCCTATGAGGATCAGGCAGCTATGCGGGGACTTTCCATCGCTTTGGTGATCCTGGTGATTCTTTTAGTGGCAGCGATTATCTATGAAGTGGTATTGGGGAACGGCACCAAGGCTACGGGATCCCAGCGGATGGAATCAGAGAGTCAGGTGACGCTTTTGGAGGAAGAAGAGCCGGAGGTATACGGCGAAGCATGAGGCCTCTCTGACACAGGAGGGGAGAAGGAGTAGGTTTCTATGGATGACAGAGATTTGAAAATGCAGCAGAGAAGGGCAAGAAGACGGAAAAATGAGCTTATCATGAAATGCCTGATCTCTCTTTTTATTTTAATTGTGGTATTTTTGCTGGCGGTGCTGACCAGGGAGGCTATCGTTCCGGGAGTCAGGGGACTGATGGAGGCCAGAAACCAGGAGAGCCGGGGAGATTCGCAGGGAAGCGGTTCCCAGGGTGATGAAAACACCGGCACTCTGGAACAGGAGTCTGAGGCGGCAGAAGAGGAACAGGGGACTTCCGATAATGTAGAGGAGCTGATTGCTCAGGCGGATCTTATGGCGGCACAGTATGATTACGATGGAGCTATCTCCCTGCTTCAGTCCAGCAGCGCCTACACAGGCAGCCAGGAGATGCAGGACGCGGTAGCGGGCTATCAGGCCACCAAGGCCACCTGCGTGGCTTATCCGGTAGATCAGATCACCCATGTGTTTTTCCATACCATGATCGTGGATCCCTCAAAGGCATTTGACGGAGATTCCAAGGAAGCGGGCTACAATCAGGTCATGACCACCATGAGTGAGTTCGCTGCCATAATGGAGTCCATGTATGAAAAGGGATATGTTATGGTAAGTCTTCATGATATGTGTACGGTAAACGAGGACGGCACCGTGTCTCAGGGAGAGATTTTGCTTCCTCCCGGAAAGATCCCCTTCGTCCTCTCCCAGGACGATGTCAGCTATTATCACTATATGGACGGAGACGGTTTTGCCCAGAAGCTGATCCTGGATGAGAACGGAGAGGTGAAGAACATGTACGTGGAGGATGACGGCAGTGTTTCCGTGGGAGACTACGATATGGTTCCCTGGATTGACAGTTTTGTGGAGGAGCATCCGGATTTTTCCTATCACGGACATAAAGGAATCATTGCCCTCACCGGCTATGAGGGAGTTCTGGGCTACAGAACCGATGAGGTGTACCGGACTAAGGACCCGGAGAGAGTTACCGAGTACCAGCAGAAATTTTTTGACGAGAATCCGGATTTTGATGAAGCCGCATGGCAGAATGAGGTAGACCAGGCTACGGCTGTAGCCAATGCCATGAAGGAGAATGGCTGGGAATTCGCCAGCCATACCTGGGGCCATATCTCTCCGAAGGACCGGGGGCTTGAGGTGACTCAGACAGATACCCAGCGGTGGAAGGAGAATGTAGCCACTATTGTAGGAGAGACGGATGTGATTATCTTCGCCTTCGGGGCGGATATCGGCGATTGGGAGCCTTATACCTCGGATAACGAGCTTTTTGCCTATTACAAAGAGCAGGGCTTTAATATCTACTGCAATGTAGACGCTTCCTCTGCCTACTGGGTGCAGTTTGGCTCCAACTACATGCGCCAGGCCCGGAGAAATCTGGATGGCTACCGGATGTACTATAATCCGGAGCTGATTTCCGATCTTTTCGATGTGGATGCCGTGTGGGACAGCAGCCGGCCTACGCCGGTGCCGGAAATGTGACAAAAATATGAATTTTTGTTAATTTTTCTGAAGACAGAAATACGTATTTTACTTGATTTCAAAGGGGAACTATAGTAAAATAAGTCTGTTATTTTGTAACATATCGTTAATAGCATGCTCTGGAAGATAGTTGCAGATTGACGAAAGAGTCGTTTAACGCTATGATTGAACGGAAAAACGGACGGGATCTTTCTTGAAAGCGGAAAAACAGAAAGAGAAAACCGTATGAGAAAAAGAATAAAGGATTGATAAAATGGAAATAGCAGTAGCGGGTACAGGATATGTAGGGCTGGTGACCGGCGTATGCCTCGCCAGTAAGGGACATCATGTGACGTGTGTGGATGTGGATGAGCAGAAGCTGGCAATGCTGAATGAAGGCAGGACACCTATCTATGAGCCGGGACTTCAGGAGCTGATGGAGGAGAACCGGGAGAGGCTGACCTTTACCGCTGATTACGGGAAGGCGTATCAGAAAGCGGAAGTGATTTTCATTGGCGTGGGGACGCCTGAGAAAAAGGACGGTTCCGCGAATCTGACCTATGTATATAAGGTGGCGAAGCAGATCGCGGAATCTGTATGCCGAGACTGCGTGGTAGTGATCAAATCTACGGTTCCCATCGGAACCAACGATAAGATTGAAGCCTATATTAAGAACCATCTGAAGAATGATATAAAGATCTGGGTGGCATCGAATCCCGAGTTTCTTTCCCAGGGAACGGCAGTCCGGGATACGCTTCACGCCTCCAGAATTGTTATCGGTGTGGAGAATCCGGAGGCAGCCCGGATTCTGGAGGAGGTATACAAAGATTTCGAAGCGTACAAGCTGGTGACGAACCGGCGCAGCGCTGAGATGATCAAGTATGCTTCCAACGATTTTCTGGCGCTGAAGATTTCTTACGTAAACGAGATTGCCAATCTCTGTGAGATCGTAGGGGCAGACATCCAGGATGTGACCAGAGGCATGGGGTTTGACGCCAGAATCGGAGACCGGTTCCTAAACGCGGGGATCGGCTACGGAGGTTCCTGTTTTCCTAAGGATACTAAGGCTTTAAGCTGGCTGGCCAGCTTTAATGACAATGAACTCAAGACCATCAAGGCTGCCATAGAGGTGAACGAGAGCCAGAAGGTGAAATTATACAAAAAGGCACGTAAGTATTACGAAGATTTCTCAGATCTGACGGTGGCTGTCCTGGGTCTGACCTTCAAGCCGGGAACAGATGATTTAAGGGAAGCGCCTTCTCTTGTAAATATACCGCTGTTTCTGGAGGACGGAGCCAGGGTGAAGGCATGGGATCCTGTGGGAGTGCCCAACTACCGGAAGCTTTATCCGGACGAGATTCTGTACTGCGCTACCATTGAAGAGACTCTGCAGGACGCGGATCTCTGCCTGATCTTCACAGAGTGGGAAGAAGTGAAGAATCTGGATGTCTCTGTGTTTGAAAAGTATATGAAACGGCCCATCGTGCTGGATGGGCGGAACTGCTATGATCTGGATGCCTTCCGTGACACCCACATTTTATATGAGTCTATTGGAAGACCGGTGATCGATTACTTATATCTGGAAAAATAAGAAAGAATACGAAGAAGCCTTTGGAGGAACAGGATGAAGCTGATTATACAGATACCGTGCTACAATGAGGCGGAGACCCTTGAGATTGCTCTCAATGACCTGCCTAAGCATATAGATGGAATCGATGAGATCGAATACCTGATTATCAATGACGGAAGCCGGGACAACACCGTAGAGGTGGCGAAGAACTGGGGCGTCAATTATGTGGTGAATTTTAAGCAGAATAAGGGACTGGCCAAGGGCTTTATGGCGGGGCTGGATGCCTGCCTGCGGAACGGTGCCGACATTATCGTAAATACAGACGCGGATAATCAGTATGTGGGGGAGGATATCGAGAAGCTGGTCCGGCCGATCCTGGAAGGGAAAGCGGATATGGTTATCGGTGAACGCCCCATTGACCAGACAGAGCACTTCTCGCCTTTGAAGAAGAAGCTGCAGCATTTTGGAAGCTGGGTGGTGAGAAAAGCCTCCAAAACCGATATTCCTGACGCGCCCAGCGGTTTTCGGGCATACAGCAGGGAGGCAGCCATGCGGATGAACGTGGTAAATGAGTATACGTATACTCTGGAGACCATTGTGCAGGCAGGGCGGAATAAGATCCCTCTTATGTCGGTGCCTATCCGCACCAACGGAGAGCTTCGCCCCTCCAGACTGTTCAGCAGCATGTTCGGCTATGTGAAGAAGTCCATGCTGACTATTATCCGGGCTTTTCTTATGTATAAGCCCCTGATGTTTTTTACCTCTCTGGGAAGCATTATGAGCCTTATCGGGGTAATCCTGGGCGTGCGTTTTCTGTTTTACTATTTTGGCGGCACGGGAGCCGGCCATATCCAGTCTCTGATTCTTGCCAGCATGATGATTATCCTTGGAGTGATGACGGTTATCGTGGGCCTTCAGGGCGATATTATCGCGGCGAACCGAAAGCTTTTGGAAGATATTCAGTACCATGTGCGGAGGCTTGATTATGACAATCAGGAGAAGAAGGATGAAGCAGAGTAAATATACTGCCGGGATCATTCAGCTTTTGGCTGTGGCGGTTCTGGCAGGTTTGTCAGTTTATACAGCGTTGAATACAGGAATCCTGTCCAATCTGGGACAGGAGGAGATTTATTGGGAACGGGCCAGATTTCTGCTGGGACAGGGCGGCGCTTCGAACTATAACGGAAGCTCTCTCTGCTCCCTGGGGTACAGTCTGGTGCTGGTTCCCATTTGTGCGATTTTAAAAAGTCCATATGCGGCATATAAGGCAGCGATTTTGTTAAACGGCGGTTTCCTTTGTCTTGGCTACCTTCTGTCTGTGAAGACAGCCAGGAAGCTGTTTGCGGAGGAAAAGACGGTCTTTCTTTCGGCTGCCTGCTTTTTTGCGTCTCTCTGTCCGGCTCTGGCAGCTTCCAGAAGCTTTACGGGACCGGAGATGCTGCTGGCGCTGCTGGTATGGCTTTCCCTTTACCTGCTGCTTTCCATTAAGGAGAACTGCACCAGCGGGAAGCTGGCGGGGCTGGCCGCCTGCATGATCCTGGGAGGCTTTCTGCAGATCGCTTTCCTTGGCGTGATTTTGGCGGCGGTGATCCTTCTGGGGATTTATGTAAAGAAAAAAAGGGTGGCAGAAACCTCCTTTCTGTATTTCTGCCTTGCCGTCCTTTTGGGACTGGCCCTGGGAAATATAGCGGAACGTGTTTTTCTGTACAGCTTCGCGAAGGATATGGACATTACGGTGACTTCCTCTCTGGAGCTGTTTTTGGACAGCCTGATGACCGGCTGGGAGAATAATTATCTTCTGGGAGTCTTCAGAGGCTTATGCGGCAAGCTGTACGCTCTGCTGGCAGGGAGCTTTCTTCTGCTGGCTCCGGGACTGTGGCACTGTATCAAAGGCCTGTTTCCGGGACGGGATACAAAGGCAGCTAGAAAAAGACAGATTTTCTGCCCGGAGGTGTTTCTGTTCTTTGCCCTTGAGCTGCTGGTGATCGTTCTCTATGACAATTCCAGGAGCACGGCGGTGGCTCTGATTTCTGTGAATTATGTGGAGGTGGCGCTGCCTCCCATGCTTCTTCTGGGGGCAGTTCAGATCAGAAGGACGGCCTGCTGGGTAAAAGAGCTGACCGGGTACCTTCTGACCCTGTGCGTCTGCGCGCTTGTCACGGCAAATCTTTATCAGACCCAGGGAATCACCAGTATTTCTTCCACCAACAATGGAATTCTCATGCTGTTCCAGGACTGGGGTATGACGCCTGTGGCGGTGATTTACGGATCTGCCTGTCTGGTGATCCTTGCGGCCATCCTGGTGTGCTTCTGCGTTAAGAGCAGCCTGAAACGGAAGTGGATGAATCGTGCGTTCAGGGCTGTGGGGTTCCTGGGAAGCGCCGGATGCTTCCTGGTATTCGGTCTTCTGGTGTGCAGGCATACGGCAGTGCATGCGAATGAAAGCAATACCAGGAATATCGCGCCCATCGCTTCTGTGATCTCTGAGACAAAGACCCAGGGGGATTACCATTATCTTATGGGAACAGGAAGCGACCAGAATCTGTCGATTCTTCAGTCTCTTGCGCCGGAACAATGGATTCAGATGGAAAAGAATAATGGCAAAGAGCGGGCGGAATTTTACGAAGAGGTACGGAGCGGGGAAAAATCCGCGGACGTGATTATCACGGGAACCGGCGAAAGCCTCATTGAAGAAACCATGCCGGATGAACTTCCGGATTATCGGCTGATTTATATGACCACAAGCTACGCCATCTGGGCAAGGCGGGGCAGCGAGAAGGAGCAGAGTCTGGAAGAAACGGTTTCCGGACGCCTTCAGTATCTGGAGCTCCGCAGCGTGTCAGAACTGCAGGCGGAGCTGCCCTCTGACGAAGAGGTGGAGCAGGAGAATCAGGACGCGGAAGCAGCGACAGAGGCAGCCGCGGAAGACCAGGAAGAAGAGCTGCCCGGAAATGATTCTCAGAATCAGGTAGATGGAGCGATTGGAGATGAACTCTCAGCGGAGGAGGAAACGGAAGCAGATGCAGAGGAAGGAGCAGAAGCGGACGGCCTCGCAGGAGAGGACGCGGAAGAAGCAGAAGCGGACGGCATCATAGGAGAGGACGCGGAAGAAGCAGAAGCGGACGGAATCCTGGGAGAGAATGCGGAAGCGGATGCGGAGGAAGCTGCGGAAGAAGAGACTGAAGAGGCAGCCGAGACAGAAAACCAGTCAGAGGAGAATGGATCGGCGCTTTCAAGTCAGAGAAAAACGTACGGAGGCAGAACGTATCTGGCTCCGGGAACTTACCGGATAGAGATTTATTTCAGAAGACTGGACTCTGAAGAAGGTCTTACCGGCCAGATCCGTCTGTCTGACTCTAATGGAACCATTATTACAGAAAAGACGGATGATGGTATTTTCGACGCAGGAGATACGGGAGCCGTAGTCGTGGAATTTACGAATCGGGATGTCATGCGGAATTTCCGGGTAGTGATCAGCGGGACTCTGGCAGGACATACCGAGGTTACAGACATTTATTACTGGAAGACGTCTTCTGCCTACACAGTAGGTCTGAACGGGAACAACGGAACCGACGCCCCCTGTGAGGCGATTCAGGAGGTAGAGGCGCTCTGCGAAAATCAGGGAACAGTAGCTTATGTGGGCGATGTGATGACGGACAGCAGCGACCTCTCGACGAGATGCTTCGAAGCGGGGCTGCCGGGATATACTGTGGAGGTAATCTCCAAAGAAGAGTCGGAGAGCACAGAGGCCACGTATCTGATCGGGCCTACAGCGTCCCACTCCTACTATTACGCTATGGAGGACTATTCTGTCATTGACAAGACCAGGTTCTACACCGTGCTGGTTCGCAATGACTCTGAACAGTATGAGAAGTTCACAGAAAACGGCGGTACGATTCTTTCGGAAGGAAGAGAACTGCTGGCAGCGGCCTTCACAGATGAGGAAACAGCCTCCGGCCCCATTGCCCTGGACGCGGGAAGCTATATCTTCCGAGGAGAAATCCAGGATCAGGCAGGAACTGGCGCAGTGGTGCAGGTGAAGAACGGAGAAGAGATCCTGGCAGAGCAGGAGCTGAGTGGAAGAACTGTGGAGATTCCCTTTGCCCTTCCGGAAAGATGCATTCAGCTTTCCTGTACAGTCCGCACAGAGGACGGCGAGACTCTGGACGTGACAGACTGGAGCATAGAGCTGACCTCAGAAAAGTATCAGTTCGGACAGGAAGAGGAAGAACTGGACAGCCTCCTTGATATCATCAACGACCTGGGGCAGGGAGTAACAGTAGCTGCGGTTCAGGAACTGGACAAGATCAAAGAAGAGGATACGCAGTACGACTATCTTCAGGAGCAGCTTCCGGATGCCGAAGTAGAAGTGAGAAGCTTTACTGAAGCGAATAATGCGGCAGATGATCCTCTGCTGCTGACCTGCGGGCTTTCAGAAAACTATTTACGTCTGCTGGGCAAGTACTGCATTCTGGGACATGCGGGACAGTATACCCTCTGGGCCAGATGTGAAGGAGAAAATGTGCAGAAGGCCATGGAAAACGGTGTGGAGATCTTAAGCAGCGCAAAGAAAATCTCACCGGCAAGCCTTATGGCAGTAACAGGAACGGAGAATGAGACAGAAGCGATTGCGGAACTGCCGGAGGCAGTATATAATGTATACCTAGAGGTAGATGTATCGGACCTTGAGAAGGATGACACCATAGAATTCATGCTTCTGTGTGATAAGACAGAGGAAGAGATCGAAGATGAAATCCAGGAATTGGAAGATACAGGATATACCAGGAGAGAAGCCGAGGAAGAAGTAGAAGAGCAGGTAGTCTGCGGAAGCGCTACGTATGAGGCTTATGGACTGGACGGAGAGAATGAAATGGTGTATGCGATTCGGACGAATCAGAGCAGGCAGCTGCTGAATCTGACGGTGGACGCGTATACCTGGACGGCAAATGCAGTGGAGAGTGAGATTATATGGGTGGAGATAGTATAAAAAAGAAAAAGCTGTTAGTAACAGGCTCTACCTTCCCACGCTGGGAAGGAGATACAGAACCAAGATTTGTTCTGGATCTGTCGGAAGCCCTGACGGAATATTTCGATGTAACAGCTTTGGTGCCGGCTGCGCCGGGGGCAAAAACAAAAGAAGTTATGAATGGCGTAAAGATAATTCGCTATCACTATTTTCCCATTCATAAATGGGAAACGTTATGCTATCCGGGAGCGATCGTTCCCAGGATAAAGGAGAAAAAAATCAGGATCCTGCT
>DVGK01000113.1 GCA_018712785.1 Candidatus Choladousia intestinavium
TGGTACTAACTCAATCACATCGGTAATCTCACAATTCAGCGTTTCGCAGATACGGGCTAATGTATCCATGCTGATGTGCTTTCCCTCTTTGCTCATGTTGGCAATCATATTCGTTGTCATACCAGCGGCAATCCTTAAATCCTCTTTTCTCATGTCACGCTCTAACAGTGTGTGCCAGAGTGGTTTATAGCTGATGTGCATATTGTTTTCCTGCCTTTCTATCCATACCACCGGGGCGGTTGCCCCGGCAGGAACTTTTCTCTTATTATAACATCAATCTTGTGAAATCACAATTTATTCTTGTAGCTTGCCGCTGATACCGTCTGGATTGTGCTTTTCCTTTCTTTTTGTTCCCTTTAATTAGCCATGAACTGGTTCATATCAAGCGGATGGATTTTCTTTTCCTCTGCCTGGCATATCTGGCTTCTCTGCTCCATTTTCTGAATCCTCTTGCGTTTCTCTTTTTAAAAGAATTCAGAAAAGCGCAGGAAATAAGCTGCGACGAGGTTCTGGCCGCCGGCTTTTCAGACCAGGAACGTCTGGCATACGGACATATGCTTATAAACATTCAGGAGTCTTTAAATGGAAATGAAAAAGAAATGTATACAGGCCGTCTGTCCTGTGCCAGCAGGGATCTGCTGCATCTGCGTCTTTCTTGCCTTTTCAGAAAGCAGAAAGGAAAAAAACGTTTTATTCTTCCCCTTCTTTTTTCTCTCGCTCTGGCAGGCGCAGCCTTTCCCCTGGCCGCCGGCACCCCTCCCATTTTAGTTCGCTGGGAGAACGGCGCTGACAGCCAAACCATTCAAAAAACCCTTCAAAAGGTTACCTGGTGCAACGGCGCTTTCTTGGCCGGCGTGTCCGGCAGCGAGGAACTCTTCTGTCCTCCTCCGCGAGATGTTACGGACGGCAGCAGCTAAACCAGACATACGGCATCAGCCCTCTCACCGTCTCCATCGGCTTACGGACAGGGCCAGCCCCATTTCCGCCAGGAGAAAAAGCACCGAGGTCCCCCCGTAACTGATAAAGGGCAGGGTAATCCCTGTGTTGGGAATCGTATTCGTCACCACCGCTATGTTGAGGATCACCTGGATGGCAATGTGGCCCAGAATTCCAGCGGCGATCAGGGAACCGAAGAGATCCGGCGCCTGGGTGGCGATGATCATGAAGCGCCACAGAAGAAGGATAAACAGGAGGATCAAAAGCAGAGCCCCCACCAGCCCCATTTCCTCGCAGATGATAGAAAAGATCATATCGTTCTGGGCCTCGGGGACGAATCCCAGCTTCTGCATACTGTTTCCCAGCCCTACTCCGAAAAGGCCCCCGGAGCCAATGGCGTACAGACCCTGCATAGTCTGATACCCTTTCTCATAAAGCTCCGGGTTTCTCCAGATGGCAAGCCTCTCCAGCCGGTACTGCTCCAGGCTTAAAAAGATAGCCAGAAATCCTGTCCCTGAGAGAATAATCCAGAGAAAAGGGAGATATCGGGGATTGGAAATAAAGATCATGACCACGGCGATTCCCAGGATAATGACAGCTGTGCTTAAGTTATTGGTGCCCACCAGCCCCACGATGGGAAGCACCATCCCCATAACTGCTGCCATCTTCAGGCCGTTTTTCACTTTGCTCATTTTGCAGACGGCCGCTGCCAGAAGAAGGATCACCGCAGGCTTGGCGTATTCCGCCGGCTGAAAGGAAAGGGGACCGATGGAAAGCCACCGCCTGGAACCATTATAGGCGTCTCCGAAGAGAAGCACCGCTCCTGAGAGAGCCAGGGAAAGAAGGTAGCCGGGAACGGCAAACCTGGCTAAAGCATGGTAATCCATGGACGCAATGCCCGCCATGGCAAAAAGCCCCAGCAGGGTTGCGAAGAGCTGTTTCTTAAAATAATAGGCAGGATCGTCAAAGCGAACCTGCCCATTGTAGGCGCTGGAGCTGTATAACACTGCCAGGCCGAAAATCACTAAAATCATTACAATTACGAAAAGGCAGATATCTGGTTTTCCATTTCTGGAACGCATTCTTCCACTTCCTATGCCAGTTCCTTCACCAGTTCCTTAAACTGCCTTCCCCTCACTTCATAATTGGGGAACATCCCCCAGCTTGCACAGGCCGGAGAAAGAAGCACCGCGTCTCCCGGCTCCGCCTTGGAGATGCAGATCTTTACGGCTTCCTCCAGGGAATCTGCAAAGAGGATTTTGTCAAATCCGCAGCTTCTGGCCGCGGCGGCAATCTTTTCTCTTGTCTGTCCGATCAGCACCAGGTATTTTACCTTGCCGTCAAAGGAACGAATCCACTCTTCATAGGTGGAGTTCTTATCGTACCCGCCGCCGATTAAGAGCGTAGGCCTCTCCATAGCCTGAATCCCCTTGATGGCCGCGTCCGGGTTGGTTCCCTTGGAATCGTTGTAATATACCACGCCGTCCTTTTCCAGAACGTACTCAATCCTGTGCTCCACCGCCTGAAAAGCGCATACGGCCTTTTTTATCACCTCCAGAGGCACTCCGTAGGCCCACGCCATGGCCACCGCCGCCATTACGTTTTCGTAATTATGACGGCCCAGAAGCTTGAGTTCCTTTACAGAGCAGAGCTCTTTCTCACCGCTTCCGTCCTTCAGGCAGATGATATCGCCCTTTAAATAAACTCCTTCCTCCAGTGTATGCAGGCTGCTGAAATAAATCACCTTTGTATGTAAAGTTTTTCCGAATTCCCGCAGCACAGGATCCTCGTAGTTCAGCACGCAGGTATCCTCCGGCCTCTGATTTTCCGTAATCAGCTCCTTCACCCGGATATATTCCTCCATGGTATGATGCCGGTTCAGATGATCCGGCGTGATATTTAAAATAGTGCTGACCCGGGGCGAAAAGCGGTCGATGGTTTCCAGCTGAAAGCTGCTGATCTCCGCCACAGTCACCGCGTTCTCTGTCATATGCTCCACGGCTTCTGTATAGGGGGAGCCTATATTTCCCACTACATATACTTCCTGGCGCCAGCTTTTCATGATCTCTCCAAGCAGGCTTGTGGTAGTGGTCTTCCCGTTGGTTCCCGTCACTGCCAGGACATCGCCTTTCCCGCATTCATAGGCCAGCTCTACCTCGCCCCAGATGGGAATGCCCTTTGCTTTTATCTCCTCTGCCAGAGGAAGATCCACCGGAACGCCGGGGCTGAAAACCGCAAGCCGGGCTTCTTCAAGATCCTGCTTCTCAAGCTTTCCCAGACGGATGACAGTATTGCTTCCCTCCGGAAGCTTTTCCCGGATCTTCTCCGGATCCAGTTCCTGATTTCCGTCATAGAGAATCACCCTGGCCTGCTTTTTTTCCAGCAGCCGGTCCGCTCCGATTCCGCTGATTCCGGCTCCTACTACCAGTACCGTTTTATCTTTCCATTCCATTTTCTGTTCCTCCTAAAGTCCGGTCTTAAGGCGCCGGATCTTTATCTGTTCTACCGTTGTAATTTTCAGCCCAGTCCCACCAGAGCCAGCAGGCACAGGAACGCGGTGACGACGGTAAAAACCGCTACAATTCTGGTTTCCGACCAGCCGCACAGCTCAAAGTGATGGTGAATGGGCGCCATCTTGAAAAAGCGTTTCCCTCCGGTTTTCTTAAAATAGGTCACCTGAATCATCACGGAGATCACTTCCACCATATAGATAAAACCGATGATCGGTATAAAGAAGGTCAGCTTCATCACATAGGCGCAGCCCGCCACAAAGCCCCCTAAAGCCAAAGACCCCGTATCTCCCATGAATACCTTTGCCGGATAGACATTGAACAGCAGAAAACCCAGCAGCGCCCCTGTAACGGCTGCTGTCATGGGCTCCACGCCGCCCTGCAGGGCTATAGAGGCCACTGTAAAGAACACCGCCACCATGATCGTCACCCCGGTAGCCAGGCCGTCCAGACCATCCGTAAAGTTTACTCCGTTTACGGTCCCGATAATCGCCACATACGCAAGAGGCACCGCCAGAATCTTTACCCAGTCCCCATTTAAGATCTTTCCGCCTGAGAAGGGAATCAGAAATTCCAGACATCCGGGATCCATGAACCAGATATAAACCACAAACACAGTGGTAACCAGAAGCTGGCCGAACATCTTCTGCTTCGGGTACAGGCCGTCGGAACGCCGCATGACGACCTTTAGATAATCATCCAGAAAGCCGATGATGCCGAAGCCCAGTACCAGGAACAGTACCGGGATAATCCTGGGATATTTACCAATATACAAAAGAGAGGTGATCACCAGACTGATCAGGATGATCAGACCTCCCATTGTGGGTGTGCCTGCTTTTTTTAAATGGGACTGAACTCCTTCTTCTCTCTCTGTCTGCCCTACCTTCAGCTTCTGAAGGAAGGGAATCACCACAGGGCTTAACAGCACACTTATCACAAATGCGGCAAACAGCGGGATTAATACATCCTGATTTACGAACATTTCACACCTCTTCTTCTCTTCTGAATTTTATAACAGTTACAGTATAATTCTTTTCCCGGTATTATTCAACCTTTTCGTACCCTAAATAGGGCAGAATATTTTCAAAAATTCCTTTTACCACAGGAGCCGCGATGGTGCCTCCGTAATAAACTCCCTGAGGGTTATTAATGATGCACAGCACAAGGACCTGTGGATCCTCTGCCGGCGCAAAGCCGATAAAAGAGGAGATATATTTGTTGGCGCTCCTTGGGAGTGTCTCGGAGGTAGCGGTTTTCCCGCCGATTCGGTAGCCCTCTATATACGCGTTTTTTCCTGAACCGCCGTCCACCACCTGCTCCAGAATATACCGCATGGTTTCTGACGTCTGCTCTGACACAATCCTCCCTTTCTCTTCCTGCGGCAGCACTTCCAGGAGAGTCCCGTCTCTCTCTTTTACCATCACTCCCAGATGCGGGGTGATCCGGACGCCTCCGTTTATGATGGAGCTTACTGTGGCTGCCAGCTGTACCGGCGTAATCTGAAAGGACTGTCCAAAGGAGATGGTAGCCAGTTCCACCAGCCCTATATTTTCCTTTTGATGCATAATGGTGGCCGCCTCTCCCGGAAGATCAATTCCGGTCTTTTCATTTAGTCCGAACTGCCGGAAGTAGGTGTAATACCGGTCTACTCCCAGACGGAGCCCCACATCAATAAATACAGGATTGCAGGAATTCTGGGCAGCCTGGAGAAAAGTCTCCCCGCCGTGTCCGGTGGTCTTGTGGCAGCGGATTCTGCGATCCTCCACGATCCGGAAGCCGGGACAGGAGAAGGTATCATCCAGACTCACCACACCGGCCTCAAGGCCGGCTGCCGCCGTGACAATTTTAAAGGTGGATCCCGGCTCGTACGTATCATTCAGACAGCCATTTCTCCACATCTGGTTCAGAGCGTTCTGAAGCTCTTCCCCTGAAAGATTTTCCTGTCCCTCCGGAAGCTGATAGGGATCGTTCAGATCAAATTCCGGCACATTGGTCATGCCGTAAATCTCCCCATTCGACGGATTCATTACCAGAATCGACACACTGTCCGCTTCTTTCTGCTCCATGACCTGGTAAGCCGCCTGCTGGATATACTTCTGAATGTTATAGTCCAGGCTGATCCAGAGATCCTCCCCGGCAGCCGGTTCCACTCTGGTCTCTCCCGTGTCTTCCAGCTGAATCCCCCTAGCGTCTGTAAGGGTCAGGATTTTCCCCGGCGTTCCCTGAAGCACTTCATCGTACGCCACCTCCAGCCCGATAATTCCCTGATTGTCTGCTCCTGTAAATCCCAGTACTTTGGAAGCGGTTTCCCCGTAAGGGTAATACCGCTTGTAATCCTCATCCACTTTTACCCCGTCCAGTCCGTAGTTCCGTATTCTGTCCCCCACCTCTTTCTCCACATTTTTCCGGATTCTCTCAATGGAACTGACTTTCTCCACCCGTTCCCTGACGCTCTCCTCCTCCATATCCAGTTCTTCTGCCAATACCTCAATGACCTTCTCCGGATCCGTGATCTGACTGTGAATCACAGAAATCGTACACACGGTCCTGTTGTCCGCCAGTACCACTCCGTTGGCGTCCAGAATCCTCCCCCGCTCCGCCTTGATCTCCCGCTCCCGCTCATGGAGGTCCTGTGCCAGAGCCGCGTAATACTCTGACTCCGCCACCATAAGCTTTGCCAGCCTGCCTCCCAGAAAGCAGAGGGCGAAAAAACACAGAAAAAAGAGAAGCACCGTCTTTTTCCTGTGAAAGGTTCTTGTTTTCTCCATGAAATGAAAGAATCCTCATAAAAGTCTTAATACAGTGTATTATTCCTTTTATGAGGATATGTATTACCTTTTTTCTGCCGCACTTGCTGCGGCAATAAAGGTATGCCCTTGGGTATTACCTTTTTTTCTGCCGCACTTGCTGCGGCAATAGAGGTATGCCCTTGGGCATTACCTTTTTTCTTATCTTATTCTCCTGAAGACGCGCCGTCCTCCAGCTCCTCGTCGGTTACTGTTCCGTCCCAGACAGAGGTGTCCTCTCCGTCTCCCTCCTGTGTCTCCAGAGGCCCGGGAATATTGGGATTTTCCGCTGTGGGATCCAGCTCTTCATCGCCTTCTCCTGACTCCAGTGTAGCCACCGGATTGGCATAGGCGTCATAGATAGTGCCGTCGTCCGCCACATAAGCCCCCGCAATGGGAGTTCCGTCCGAGGTTACCACGGTGCCGCTGTCGTCTACATAAGCGTCTGTGTAGTAATTGCCGTACGTATCAAAGGCCGCGAAGGTCTGCCTCGCCCCCTCTGCCACGTCCTCTCTGGTCAGTCCCAGGTAGGCCAGGAGCTCATCCGTCACTTCCTCTGTGGGATAGATCTCCATGTAGGGAAGCACTTCCGTGGCGATCTCACGGAACAGGGTCTGGGCGTACGTACTGTTGGCCTGGTCCTCCACGTTCGGCTCGTCCACTACTACATAGATCACCACCTGGGGATCGTTGATAGGAACCGCTCCTATGAAGGAGACCAGATACCGTTCTGTTGAGCGCACTCCTGTATCCGGGTCAAATTTCTCTGCCGTACCGGTCTTTCCGCCGACTCTGTAGCCCGGAACCTGGGCCCGCTGCCCGGTTCCTTCCTGCACGGCCGTCTCCAGATAGCCTCTGACAATCTCAGACACCTCTGTGGATATGGGCTGCTTTAAAAGAAGATCGTCCATGCTCCGGACCACTCTTCCGTCCTCGTCCAGAATCTGGCTGACTACATGGGGCTGATAGTAATATCCCCCGTTTACTACAGCACTGAAGGCTGTGGCCTCCTGAATCATATTGCAGGTAAAACCCTGTCCGAAGGTATCGGTAGCCAGTTCTACTTCATTCATGGTTTCCTCTGTATGAATGGAGCCGGCATTTTCATTGGGAAGATCGATTCCCGTAAGCTTGCCGAAGTTAAATAAGGACTGATATTCCCGGAATGTAGCTCCTCCCATCTTAAAACCGATCTGCATCATGGCGTCGTTGCAGGAGTTTTTCAGAGTGTCTCCCAGGCTCTCGTCTCCGTGTCCGTATATCGCGTCACAATTAATCTGCGTATCTGTAATAAATTCCCCGCCGTCACAGTAAAAGTAGGAGTCCGCGGTCACAGCCCCGCAGTCCAGGGCTGAGGAAACAGTAATCGGCTTTACCGTGGATCCCGGTTCATACGCTTCACTGACACAGTAATTGCTCCACAGATCGTTCAGCGCCTCTACATACTCCTCTTCGCTCATGGAGTTCTGCTCAGAAAGAGTATACCAGTCATCCAGGTCCTGAGGATCATTCAGATCAAATTCTGAATTCGTCCCCATGGCAAGAATGCCGCCGCTGTTGGGATCCATCACCACCACGCCGACATTGGCCGCGCCATGCTTGGCGGTTCCGTCATCCAGATCCTCCCCATAGGTCTCATCGAACGCGTCAATGTACTTCTGTACAATTTGCTGTATATTCGTGTCCAGCGTCGTTATCAGGGTATGGCCGTTTTCCGGAGCTATCGTCCTTCTCTGATACTCCTGATTCTCATTGAGATAGCCGTAAACCCGGCCGTTGGTACCATTCAGCAGGCTGTCGTAGTAAGATTCCAGGCCGCAGATGCCGTCATCGCTGTCATTAGAAAAACCGATGACGCTGCTTGCCAGACTCCCCATAGGGTACTGCCGCTGATACTGTTCCTCAAACCAGACCCCTACCACGTGCTCCAGGTCTCTTCGCTCAGAGTCAGAAAGCTCCCTGTCACTGTCCAGAGATACGTAGTCTTCGTACGCGTCCTTCTGCTCTTCCGTCACATTCTGCAGCAGGATCTGATACTGGCTCTCCCGGGTCTTTTCGTCTGAAATCCGATCCCGGATCTCGGACTCCTCCAGATCAAAATTTTCTGTCAGGGCCCGTACGGTCTCGTCCACATAGTCCTGATAATCGTCCTCATCTTCATACTCATTTACCGCGTCGCAGTCCAGGATCAGATTATACTGTCTCTCACTGTACGCCAGAAGCTGTCCGTTGGCATCCTGTATCTCCCCTCTCCTCGCATAGAGGGTCTGGCTGTCATAATTCTCCTGGGACAGCACCTGTCTGGCATACTTCTGGCCGCTGCTCACATTAATATAAGCAATCCGGACCAAAAGAATTACCAGGAGCAATAAAACGAATGCAAATACAGCCAGAAGCTTTATTTGCATTTTTTTCGTAAATCGCCGTTCTTTTTTTATTCTTCCATTTTTTGCCAAATGATCACCTATTCTGTCGGAATATCCGTGTACTGGCGAACATAGTCGCTGCTGTTCTCCTCATATGTGACGATCTGATCTTTGCTGGCATATACCATACCCAGCTCGTTCATCGCCACGTCCTTTACATGTTCCATGTCTATGCCGGTCATGATTCCGTTGTAATCTGCGTTATTTTCCAGGATCGCCGCATCCACCTGCGCTTCAAGAGATGTAACCTCTTCACTGAGCAGAGTCGCATTGGCCTGAAGCTGCAGATACGTTACACACATAAATACGGTAACGACTGCCGCTGCTGTCAAAAAAATCACATACCCCAGATTCATCTGAAGGGCACGCTCTCTGTTCTTTCTCGTTGCCAGGCTGGTAGAAGGAGTCTTCCTTGTCTGTCTCTTCTCCGGAGCAGTCTGAAGCTTCCGTACCGCTGTCCCTTCCACATACGAATACGTTCTCCGGCTTTCCGTCCTCCTGTAATCGTTCCGGCGCCCTGCGCCACTTTTCTCTACTCTGGCCATCTTAATTCCCCTTGTCCCTAATGTATTTCACGTTCAAAAACACGAAGTTTTGAACTTTTTGCTCTTGGATTTTCTTCCAGTTCCCGCGGATCCGGTACAATAGGCCTGCGCGTAATGACTCTCCCCTTAGGCTTTCTTCCGCATACGCATACTGGAAATTCTTTCGGGCAGATGCATGGATTTTCCCATTCCCGAAATTTATTTTTCACAATTCTGTCTTCCAGTGAATGGAAGGTAATCACACAGACTCTCCCCCCATCCTTTAACAGTTCAGCAATCTCATCGAGAGCTTCCTGAAGCACGTCTAATTCTCTGTTCAGTTCAATCCGGATCGCCTGAAAGGTCCTTTTGGCCGGGTGTCCTCCGACTGCCCGTACTTTCATCGGTATGGCCGCTTTTATAACATGAATTAACTCCCCAGTCGTTTCCAGTGCCTTTTCCTTACGCGCCGCCACAATATGTTTCGCAATGTTCTTTGCGAACTTTTCTTCTCCGTAATCACGAATGATCCGGTACAGCTCCATCTCATCGTATCCGTTTACAATGTCTTTCGCCGTCTTGTCCTGGCGCTGATCCATCCGCATATCAAGCGGTGCATCCTCCCGGTAAGTAAAGCCGCGGTCTGCCGTGTCAAGCTGGTAGGAGGAAACCCCCAGATCCAAAATGACTCCATCTACAGATGTAATACCAAGCTTCCCCAGCTCCCCTCTCATATCGCAGAAATTGCTGCGTATGATTGTGACTCTGTCTTTAAACTCCCCTAAGCGCCCGGACGCCGCCTGGATTGCCGCCTCGTCCTGGTCTATGCCGATAAGTCTGCCCTTGTCCGACAATCTTCTGCATATTTCCAGGGAATGTCCGCCGCCTCCCAATGTTCCATCCACATAAATGCCGTCAGGTTTTATCCGCAAAGCATCAATGCTTTCTTCCAAAAGTACAGATTTGTGTCTGAATTCCATATAATCCTCCCCAGGTCATATGACTAAACCTAAATCCGTCATTTGTTCCGCGATATCGTCCATATCATCATAAGCATTGTTTTCTGTCCAGTTCGCTTTGCTCCAGATCTCTATTCGATTCAGGTTTCCCGTCAGCACCACGTCTTTCTCTAATTCGGCAAACTCCCGAAGGGGCTGAGGCAATAAAATTCTCCCCTGCTTGTCCAGCTCACATTCGACCGCTCCCGAAACAAAGAAACGTGTAAATTTTCTGGCGCTCTTTTGAGTCATAGGCAGTGTGCGCAGCTTCTCTTCAAAGGCCTGCCATTCGTTTTTGGGGAACACAAACAGGCATCCATCCAACCCCTTCGTCACAATAAATTCGTCTCCCAACTGGTCTCTGAATTTTGACGGGATGATCAGTCTGCCTTTTGTATCAATGGTATGATTATATTCTCCCATGAACATATGACGCACCTGCTTTCCGCCGCTGATGGTGTCCCTTTCGCTGTGTCCTTGGCAAGGAATTACCCTCCACATTTCCTCCACTAAGCCCCACAGCCCACCACTTTTCACCACCTGACAAATATAATAGCGTAAATTTGCACAAAATACAACCCTAAAATCATTTTTTTCCTTTGCATTTCTGTTAAATTCTCGTGTCCTCTATATCTTGTAGAATTCAAAAAGAGCCGGCGCAAAATCTTGCGCCAGCTCTTTTAAGCAATTGCAAAGTCTGTCAGATATTGTTCCAGCAGCCGGTCCACCACCAGGCTCTGTTCATATACTTCCTCCGCTTTTCCGCCGCTTTCCAAAATACTGTTCAGCCTTGTCCGTTCTTTTTCAATCTGTTCTCTGAGTATTTCTCTCTGATTCATGCTCCTTTGTTCCTTTCCGTTTTATCGCCATATACAACAGTAACACCCCTGATACCAGCATAAGGATTCCGGATACCACCTGAGACACGGGAATCTGCGTCCCGGGAATAAGCAGCTGATCTGTGCGCAGTCCTTCGATCCAGAGCCGTCCGGCACCGTAAAGGAAAAAGTAAGACAGAAGAATCTGCCCGTCATATCTTCTTTCCGTTTTCAGCGCAAGCCGCAAAAGCACCAGGAATACTCCGAAATTCCATAGAGATTCATAAAGAAAGGTGGGATGCACCTGGATGTATTCGACGCCGTCAATAACCTGAAGATGCTCCATCATCTTTTCCGTTACCTCAGAGGCCCTGACATCCCCCAGGGGAAGCTGCATAGCGAAAAGTCCATCCGTATAATCACCAAACGCCTCCCTGTTGAAAAAATTTCCCCACCTTCCTACCATCTGCCCCCACACCAGGCCGATTGCCGCTGTGTCCAGAGCCTGCAGGTATTTCATCTTTCGTATCCGGCAGAACACCAAAACGGTCACCACACCGCCTGCCACGCCGCCGTAAATCGCCAGCCCGCCTTCCCGGAGATTAAAAATCTCAGAAATATGATGACTGTAATAGTCCCAGGAAAATACCACGTAATAAATCCGGGCACACAAAACAGAAATCAAAACGGCTATTATGCCAAGATCAAAATAATCATCTCCCTTCTGTCCGGTCTTATCCGCAATCTTCATCACCAGCAGAATTCCTGTCACCATAGCCGCCGCCAGGACGATTCCATAGCAGGCAATGTCGATTCCAAAAACAGAGATAGATTTTATTACATGTTCCAACTCGATCCCCAGATGAGGAAAACGGATAGAACCTGTCATGATCGGCCTCCTTTGTACAAGTATTAAACTGGGCGTCCCGCCCCCAGGAAGGAAACAGACGCCCTCTGCTTCCTGAGCGCCACGCCGCAGACCCGCTTCGCTCTCGCCCCTTCAGGGCTTCTGTCTGCGGCTTTGCGGGCGTCCCGCCCGCCCCCAAGATGGAAAGCCAGCCTGACTTCAGACTCCGTCTGAGTCTGTCTGGCTTTCCATCTTGGGGCGCTCTGGACTGGTATTAAACATTAAACCGGAAGAGGATTACGTCGCCGTCTTTTACTACGTAGTCTTTTCCTTCCAGGCCCACCAGTCCTTTTTCCTTAGCGGCCGCGTAGGAGCCGCAGTCCAGCAGGTCTTTGTAATTTACTACTTCTGCCCGGATGAATCCTCTCTCGAAGTCTGAATGAATCTTTCCGGCGGCCTGGGGCGCTTTGGTTCCCTGGCGGATGGTCCAAGCTCTGGTCTCTGTCTCTCCTGCCGTCAGGTAACTGAGAAGGCCAAGGATGCGGTAGCTTGCCTTTATCAGTTTTTCCAATCCGGACTCTTTCAATCCCAGATCCTCCAGAAACATCTGTTTTTCATCGTCATCCAGCTCCGCGATCTCCTGCTCGATCTGAGCGCAGATCACGAAAACTTCACTGTGATTTTCCTCCGCGTATTTCCGCACTTCCTGCACCATGGGATTGGAAGCCCCGTCATCCGCCAGATCTTCTTCCGAGACGTTTGCCGCGAAGATCACAGGCTTTGCCGTGAGAAGATTATATTCTTTCATCCAGGCCTGCTCGTCTTCATCCTCTGTGGTGAAGGTGATGGCCAGCTTCCCATCCTCCAGATGCTTCTGAATCCGCTTTAAAAGCTCCAGCTCTTTAGCCTGAGTCTTGTCATTTCTCGCCGCCCTGGAGGTCTTGGCGATCCTTCGTTCCAGTATTTCCAGATCTGAGAAAATCAATTCCAGATTGATGGTCTCGATATCCCGCAGAGGATTGACCGAGCCGTCCACGTGAATTACATTTGCATCCTCAAAGCAGCGCACTACGTGTATGATGGCATCTACCTCCCGGATGTTGGCCAGGAACTGATTTCCAAGTCCCTCTCCCTTAGAGGCGCCTTTCACAAGGCCGGCAATGTCGACGAATTCAATTACCGCAGGCGTAATTTTCGCGGAATGGTACATCTCTGCCAGAAGGTTCAGTCGCTCATCCGGTACCGGAACGACTCCCACATTGGGATCAATGGTACAGAAAGGATAATTGGCCGATTCTGCCCCTGCCTTTGTCAAAGAATTAAATAAGGTACTCTTGCCTACATTGGGAAGGCCGACAATTCCAAGTTTCATTTTCTTCTCTCCATTTCTATTTTTTACAGCGCCGGAAGAACCCGGCGCCTACATTTTCTCTGTTTATTTCTTAGCAAGTCACAGTTTAGCACATAAAGCGACAAGAAACAATAGCTTCTCCCGAAAACCGCTCGACAGGATTCCCCATATCCTTCTCTTTTTGTAAAAAACAGGCTTCGCCTATTCAACTCCCCTGCCCCTCAATCATGAGGGGTTAGGGGTTTTCTTTTGTTACTTTTTCCTGCATAATGGACTTATGAATATCTTACAAAGAATCTTTGCAGACCATTATGA
>DVGK01000114.1 GCA_018712785.1 Candidatus Choladousia intestinavium
TTGTTTAACAGCAGGATAAAAATCTGGTTTGACTTCCTGCGGCAGATATGAAAAAGGCAGGGAAAGATACGTGGAAAAAAGACAGAATACATATCAGGTGCATTTTAAAGACCAGGCAGTTACTACGATGGTGATGGAGGGAACCACTCTGCTTCAGGCGGAAATTGACGCCGGATTGGTGCCGGACGCTCCCTGCGGAGGGCAGGGAAAATGCGGCAAATGCCGGGTTTTCATGGATGGGGAAGAGGTTTTGGCGTGTCAGACTAAAATTCAAAAAGACTGCCAGGTGAGACTTCTTAAGAATGAAAAGGAAAAGGCTCATATTTTAAACAGAGGAATTCAGCGGGACGTACCGTGTCATCCGGGAGTTCTTCCAAAGGAGGTGAGAAGGCCGATTCTTGCGGCTGTGGATCTGGGAACCACTACGATCGTGGCCTATCTTATGGACGGAGAGAGCGGAGAGCTTTTATGTACCAGGAGCATGCTGAACCCCCAGCGTGAATATGGGGCGGACGTGGTGATGCGCTGCAGCTATGTTCTGGAACACGGCCCCCGGGATTTAAGCGGCTGCGTCCGCGAAGCCATCGACAGCCTTCTGGGTGAGGCGGCAGCAGCGGTTCACAGGAGACGGGAGGAGATTGTGAAGGTGGTGATGGCCGGCAATACCTGTATGCACCACCTGTTTCTGGAGTTTCCTGTGGACACTCTGGTGAAAGCGCCCTATGTGCCCAGGGTTACGAAGGCCGTAGAGCGGAAGGCCTTTGACTGTGGGTTTCATCTGTGGAATGGGGCGTCAGTGCTCTGGCTGCCCAATATAGGAGGCTTCGTAGGCGCGGATACTACGGCCTGCATGCTGGAAGCAGAGTTTGACCGGAGACAGGAGCTTACCCTGCTGGTAGACATCGGTACCAACGGAGAGATGGTTCTTGGAAACCGGGACGGCTTCACGGTCTGCTCTACAGCGGCGGGGCCGGCCTTTGAGGGTGCGAAGATTACCTGCGGGATGCGAGGCAGTGAGGGCGCGATTGATCATGTATATCTGAAAGACGGCAAGGTGGAATTTCATGTGATCGGCGGGGGCGCTCCGGCCGGCATCTGCGGATCCGGCCTTCTGGACGCGGTATACTGCCTTCTGCAGACGGGATGGATCCGGGAAGACGGTTATATGAAGGAACCCTGGCATTTTTCAAAAGAAGTCTTTCTGAATCAGAAGGATGTAAGAGAGCTGCAGCTGGCCAAGGCTGCCATTGCCGCCGGCATCCGGCTTCTCTGCAGGAAAAGGGGCTGCCGCGTTTCAGAGATTCAGACCCTTTTGCTGGCGGGAGCTTTTGGAAATTATCTGGATCCGGAAAGCGCCTGCGGAATCGGACTGCTGCCGGAGACTTTAAGGGAGAAGATCCTCCCGGTGGGAAACGCCGCGGGGGCAGGGGCCCGGCTGGCAGTTTTGTCTCTGGAAGAATTCCGCAGAGCCGAAAAGCTGGCGGAGAAGGCGGAATTTCTGGAGCTGGCCGCGGAACCGGATTTTATGGATGTGTATGTGGATGAGATGAGTTACGCGAAGGAGGATTGGTATGGAAATTGAACGGCTAAAACAGCTTGCCTTTGAGGCAGGATTCAGTTACGCAGAACGGCTGGATGGCTCTACTCTTAAGCTGCGGCAGGAGGTGAGAGACATGTGCGGCGCCAATACCTGCGGCATGTATGGGAAAAATCTGGCCTGCCCCCCTGCATGCGGCTCCCTGGAGGACTGCAGGAAGCAGGTGGAAAAATACAGCCTTGGCCTTCTTGTCCAGACGGTGGGAGATGTGGAGGACAGTATGGATTTTGAGGGTATGATGGAGGCGGAGAAACGGCATAAAAGACAGTTTACTGAATTGGCGGAGGTTCTGCGAAAGGAATATCCGTCTCTTCTGCCCTTGGGAAGCGGCTGCTGCACCATTTGCAGCGCCTGCGCGGGTCCGGAGGGGGAATGCCGCTTTCCGGATAAAAGGATTTCCTCCCTGGAAGCTTTCGGAATCGTGGTCAGCGACCTCTGCAGCCGCAATCACATGAAATACTATTACGGTCCGCAGAAAATCGCCTATACCTCCTGTTATCTGCTGGAGTAAGGAGAGACTTCAAAGGATTATTTGTTCTCCTCCATATCAATGAGACGGAAGGAGAGAAGAAGATACAGCAGCTCATCCGGATCGGACAGGTCGGTTTTCAGGAACCGGCTGATCCGTTCCAGCCGGTACAGAAGGGTGCTCCGGTGGATAAAGAGCTGTGCGGCCGTGCGGCTGGCATTCTGATGATTTTCCAGATAGCAGCGGAGGGTCTGGTAGAGCTGGGAGGATCCGTTTTCTGATTCATATTTCAGGCTTAAAAGCTTCTCGTGACAGATCATGTAGGCGGGAAGCTTTTTTGTGGTCTGCTCCAGCAGATAAGTAAGAGCGATATCATTAAAATGATGAATCCACCGGTGAGGGGACTTCCGGCTGCCCACCTGCAGGGAAATCGACGCCTGTACGTACTGGCGGTGAAAGTTAAAATGTCCCAGCATACGCCGGCTGTAGCCGGCGGTCAGGAAGCTGTCCCGGATAAAGCTGGCAAGCTTCTGCTCAATTTGGAATT
>DVGK01000115.1 GCA_018712785.1 Candidatus Choladousia intestinavium
AATATCCTTTTTTTGCGGAAATAAGAGGTTCACGGAAAAAAGAGGCAGCCCTTGAAAAAAATACTTGACGATTTGCTGGTATTAGACTATACTAACTGTTAGTTAAGAATAACTAAACAAGGAATAAAAAATAAATAAAACAGTCTTACGCCTTGAAAGATTTCTGTGGCTGAAACATTTTGATCAGCAGAGAGGCGTAAGCATGAAGGGTGGAAAAGATGACATTAGTTGACGCAGTGGAAGGAAAAGAGTACACAGTTCAAAAGATTAGTACAGATGATGAAGAATTGGATGCGTTTTTGTTTTCCCTTGGGTGTTACGAGGGGGAACCGATTACAGTAGTATCCCATCTGAAGGGAGGCTGCGTGGTTTCAATTAAGGACGGCAGATATAATATTGACAAACAGTTAGCGGCTGCCATTCAAATTTGATTCCCGCGGTTGAGCTGCGGATATAGATGGTTTTAAAATTCAAGTGGTTACATGCGCTACGGTTAGTGATTTATAACCGGACGTTTTGTAATAGATATGCACAGAGAAAAAGAGGAGGAAAAGTTTATGCGTATTGCCTTGACAGGCAACCCAAACTCCGGCAAGACCACCATGTATAATGCCTTAACCGGGCGGAATGAAAAGGTGGGCAACTGGGCAGGGGTTACCGTTGAAAAAAAAGAGCATCTCATCAAGAAGGCTTATCAAAGCGGCTCAGAAGAGCTGATTGCAGTAGACCTTCCAGGCGCCTATTCCATGTCACCCTTTACATCAGAAGAGAGCATTACCAGTTCTTATGTAAAGAATGAGCATCCGGATGCTATCATTAATATTGTGGATGCCACGAATCTCAGCCGGAGCCTGTTTTTTACCACACAGCTTCTGGAGCTGGGGATTCCGGTAGTTGTGGCTCTTAATAAAAGTGATATCAATGAGAAAAAACAGACAAAAATTGATGTGCCGGCTCTTTCTGAAAAACTCGGCTGTCCGGTAGTAAAGAGTGTGTCTACTACAGGTGAAGGGCTGAAGGAAGTGGTAGACGCGGCTGTGACAGCCCGGGGGAAGGGACAGGAAGCACCTTATAATGAAGGAAATATTGATTTAACCGATAAGAAAGCGGTGGAAGAAGCGGACCGCAAACGATTTGAATTTGTAAATCAGCTGGTTTCTAAAGTGGAAAAACGGAAAATTCTCACGAAGGATAAAGGCGTGGGAGATGCCATTGATGCTGTTTTGACAAACAAATTTCTGGGGATTCCGATTTTTGCTGTAGTAATGTTCCTGGTATTCCAGATTTCTCAGGTATGGATAGGGCCGCTGATTGCTGATACATTGGTGGCATGGATTGAGACCTTCCAGGGCTATGTCAGCGAATTGCTGGCTGATGCCAACCCTCTGTTGAGCGCTCTGCTGGCTGACGGTATTATCGGCGGCGTTGGCGCTGTAGTCGGGTTCCTGCCACTGGTTATGATTATGTATTTCCTGATCGCTCTGATGGAAGACTGCGGCTATATGTCAAGAGTTTCTGTAGTCCTGGATCCTATTTTTAAGAAGGTGGGGCTTTCCGGAAAGTCGGTTATTCCTTTTGTAATTGGTACAGGTTGCGCGATCCCGGGGGTTATGGCCAGCCGTACCATCCGGAATGAAAGAGAACGGCGTGCTACGGCCATGCTGACGCCATTCATGCCCTGCGGGGCCAAGATTCCGGTTATTGCTCTTTTTGCGGGAGCTTTCTTCGATGATGCGGGATGGGTCAGCTTCCTGATGTATGCTACGGGAATTGTGCTGATCTTCCTGGGAGCCCTTCTGGTCAATAAGATTGCGGGATATAAGAACAGGAAATCCTTCTTTATCATTGAGCTTCCAGAATACAAGATTCCGTCTCTGTGGTTCGCGTTTAAATCTATGTGTGCCCGAGGATGGGCTTACATAGTAAAAGCTGCTACGATCATTCTTCTCTGCAACACGGTTGTGCAGATCATGCAGACCTTTAACTGGAGCTTCCAGGTGGCAGAAAGCGCGGATACTTCTATCCTGGCTTCTATTGCCGGCCCCTTTGCCTATCTGCTGGTACCGATTGTGGGCGTACTCAGCTGGCAGCTGGCGGCAGCGGCAGTTACCGGCTTCATCGCCAAAGAGAATGTAGTAGGTACTCTGGCTGTTTGCTTTGTGGGTCTGGAGAATCTGATCGATACAGACGAGTTAGCCATGCTGGAAGGTACTGGCGCGGAGATTGCCGGTGTTATGGCTATCACCAAGGTCGCGGCTCTGGCTTATCTGATGTTTAACCTTTATACCCCGCCCTGCTTTGCCGCTATCGGCGCTATGAATTCAGAAATGAGAAGCGCGAAATGGCTTTGGGGAGGCATCGGTCTGCAGCTTTGCACTGGTTATACGGTAGCTTTTCTAGTATATCAGATCGGTACATTCATCACTACGGGTTCCGTAGGTGCAGGTTTTATTCCGGGGCTGATCGCGGTATTGATTATGGCTGCTGTTATTATATATCTGTGCATGAGAACAGAAAAAAATCTGACGCATGAATATGCGCTGAACGAGGCGAAATAAGTATGATTGATTTAATTCTGATTGCTGTTCTTGTAATGATTATCGCGGCTGCGGGAGGATATATTTATAAAGCGAAAAAAAACGGCCAGAAATGTATTGGCTGTCCGGCAGGATGTTCCTGTGGAACTGGCGGATCCGAGAAAAAAAGATCGCCCTGCGGCTGCTGCGGTACTGCGCATAAGAAATGATGTCCGGTAAAAATGGCTCTTCCGTGAGGAAGAGCCACATTTTATAGACTGCTGTTTGCTGAGCTTCTTTGCGAAGAGATCCGTTTTTTTACAGGAAATCTGTACAGCAGACAGGATGGATGATATAATCATGGGAAACCGAAATAAGGGTTGTTCCATCCAGTACGCACAGGGCTCGGTTTCAGAAAGGCAGAGGGAGTGACTGTAGAATGGCAGATTTTTTACTTTTGTTTCTGATAATCGGATATTGTATATTTGTGATAGTGCATAGGCATAAGAAGGCAAAGAAGGAAGCCTCCCTGGGAAAATGTCCGGGGACTTGTGCTGGCTGCGGCGGCGGATGCACTTTCAGAGGAGAACTTGAAAACAAAGAGATTTCAAGTGGTGAAGAGCAAAGAAGAAAATAGCGGATTCAGGCTGCGGAGATAAGAGGTGGAACGACAGAACATGGAAAGTGCGATTATACTATTGATTTTGGTGGTCATACTGGCCTTTGCGCTGAAAGAGACTATCAGACATTTCAAAGGGCAGGGTGCCTGCTGCGGAGGAGGCTCCGGAAGTCGGGAAAGTAAAATTCCGAAGAAAAAGCTTTCTGGGACAGTCATAGGGAAGAAGACAGTAAGGATTGAAGGAATGCACTGCGAGAACTGTGTAAAAAGCGTTACAAAAGCGATCAATCAGCTGGAAGGCGCTTCGGCAAAGGTCAGTCTCAAAGAAAAGAAGGCTGTGGTTTCATATGACAGGCCTTTGGACAATGAGAAACTGAAGAAGGCTGTGGAGAACGCAGGCTTTAAAGTGGTTTCCATAGAAGCGTAAAAACGGTAAGAGCGTAAGAATACGCAAAAAAACGGAACTTTCGCATCTGAGTGAAGTCAGGCGGGAGTTCCTTTTTTTCAGAAAGAGACCCTTCGGCCTTTTCCGATGCGGACATCAGCCGGCGGGTTTTTATCCGGTTGACTTGCATCTTTACTTCGTATAAAATGAAAATAGAGACGCAGGAAGGAAAACAGGTTCTGAAAGGAGGCGCTGAACCATGGAGAGAGACAGCCGGATCAGGCAGGCGGCCGAGATGCCGGATACAATCCTGATTGTGGATGACGATGAGCTGAACCGGGCGGTTCTTGACAATATTTTTTCTTCTGAATATTCTATTGAAGAAGCAGAGAACGGAAAAATCGGCATGGAAAAGCTTATAGATCATCCTGAAAAAATCTGTGCTGTGCTTCTGGATGTGGTGATGCCTGTTATGGACGGAATCGAAGTCCTGAAGAAACTGAATGAGCGGGGGCTTACGGATCAGATTCCGGTTTTCCTCATTACGGCAGAATCCGGAGACCATACCCTGAAGGAGGCTTACTCCCTTGGGGTGATGGACGTGATTCTGAAGCCGGTGGTTCCCTATGTGGTTCAGCGGCGGATTAATTCTGTCATTGAGCTTTTCCGCGCGAGAAAACGACTGGGAAACAAGGTGGCACAGCAGCAGACGGAGATTTATCAGCAGGCTCAGCAGATTATCGAGCTGAATATGGGGATGATAGAGGCCCTTTCCACTGCTATTGAATTCCGCAGCGGCGAGTCTGGCTCCCATGTGCGGAGAATTCATGACATTACAGAGTATATGCTGGAGCATACAAGGCTGGGGGAGGGGCTGTCCCAGGAGGAGATCCAGCATATTGCCATAGCGGCGATTATGCATGATGTGGGAAAAATCGCTATACCGGATGCGATTCTCAATAAACCGGGAAGGCTGACGCCGGAGGAATTTGAAGTGATGAAAACCCATACCCTTCAGGGAGCGGAGCTTCTGGAGAAGATTCCCCAGATGAAAAATCATAAAGCCTTTCGCTATGCCTATGATATTGCCAGACACCATCATGAACGATGGGACGGCAGAGGATATCCGGACGGCCTGAGGGAAGATGAGATTTCCGTCTGGGCGCAGATTGTATCTCTGGCAGATGTGTACGATGCGCTCATCAGCAAACGCGTATATAAAGAAGCCTATCAGGTGGAAGAAGCGCTGGAGATGATACAGACCGGGAAGTGCGGGGTCTTTAACCCAAGGCTTTTGGAATGCTTTTTGCAGGTGGAAAAGCAGCTTCGGAACTTATATCAGGATATGGCGGATTCCGGATTGAAGCAATGAAGAGCCGCTGATGAAAACAAAGGAGCAGATTTATGACAGAAGAAATGAAAAGAGAACTGGAGCAGGCAGGAATCAGGACAGAACAGGCTTTGGAACGGTTTATGGGAAATGAAATGCTTCTGGAGCGGTTTTTAAAAAAGTTTTTGGATGATCCGAATTATGGGAAGCTGATGAAAGCCATGGAAGAGGGAGACCCAAAAAGGGCCTTTGAAGCGGCCCACACCTTAAAAGGGGTGGCGGGGAATCTGTCTATGGAGCCGCTGATGGATGCGGCAGGCAGGATCACGGAGGCCCTCAGGAAAGACCGATGGGAGGAGGCGGAGGCCCTGAAGCCCCGGATCAGGGCTGTATACGAAGAGACGGCCGGGGCTTTGAAGAGAATTTTCTGAGAGGTTTGAAAAGCGCTCTGCAAGAAGGATGCAGAGGCGCTTTTTTTCAGACTTTTTTGCCGGGAGAAAGCCGGCGGAGCCTGGTTTCGCTTTCTGTCTGATTTTGACGTCTTTACATTTAAAAAAGGATGAGCTATCATAAATAGCAAATTCCGTAGAAGAGAGGATATAAAAATGGAAACGATGAAGAGATGGATGTTAAAAGGAATGAAAAAGGCAGCGGCTCTGGCACTGGCGGCGGTTATGGCCATCGGAGCATCCGGCCCGGTTTACGCCCAGGAGACAGAAGGGATGGAAGGGCCCCTTCCCAATGGGAAGAGCGTATATAATATCCTTTTGATCGGAAGCGACCGGAGAGATGACAGCTGGAACGGAAACTCTGACGTAGTCATTCTGCTGACAGTAAATTCAGACACGCAGAAGCTGCTTCTTACTTCCTTTATGAGAGATCTTTACGCGGATATTCCCGGTTACGGAGTCCATAAGCTGAATTACGCCTACGCGGCGGGAGGCGCTGCGACCCTGGAAGAGACTTTGGAAGAGAATTATGAGATAGAGATTGACAATTACGCTGCCGTGGATTTCGATACCATGGCCGAGATCGTGGATATCGTGGGAGGCGTTGAGATGGAGATCAGCGACGAGGAGTGCCAGGTGCTGAACGGGTATCTGACCAGTATGGGGAAGGAAGAGGATCAGCTTTCAGGCGGCGGAACGTATCAGCTGAACGGCTACCAGGCAGTAGCCTACATGCGGATCCGCTATGTGGGCAACAACGATTATGAGCGGACAGAACGTCAGCGAACCGTTCTTGAGGGGCTTTTCAGTTCCCTTCAGTCTTTGGAACCCTCCGAGATAACGGAACTGGCTGAAGAAGTGTTTGCCAAGGTGGATCATGACCTGGGCCCGGTTGCCTTTTTAAAATTTATGAGCGGACTTTCAGAATATGTGGCATATGAGCTGGAGGATCAGAGGATTCCTTATGACGGACTTTATACCTCTCAGTCCGAAATGCTGGTGCCGGACTTTCCGGCTACCATTGAGAAGCTTCACGAATCTATGTACGGAGAATAGAGGGACCAAGGGAGGAAGAGAGAATGGCGAAACTGTATTTCCGGCACGGGGCAATGGGAAGTTCCAAGACTGCCAATGCGCTGATGGTTGAATATAATTATTATGAGCGAGGGAAAAGGGCACTGTTGGCAAAGCCCAGAGTCGATACCAGGGACGGAGAGAGAGTGATCAAAAGCAGAATGGGGCTTTCATCCAGCTGTATTTTTGTGGAAGAGCTGGTGGAGATGGAGGATGAAGCACTGAGAGAGTACGACTGCGTGATCGTGGACGAGGCGCAGTTCTGCAGAAAAACTGAGATCGAATTCTTTGTCCATATTGTGGATGATCTGGATATTCCCGTGATCTGCTACGGACTGCGGACCGACTTCAGGCGGGAGCCTTTTGAAGGTTCCCTCTGGCTTCTGGCCTGGGCGGACGTCATAGAAGAGCTGAAAACCGTCTGCTGGTGCGGTAGAGGGGCCAGCTGCAATACAAGAATCAGCGGAGGGAAGATTGTCAAGACGGGCGAACAGGTGATGCTGGGGGGCGATGAGAGCTATATTACCCTGTGCAGAAAGCATTACGCGGAAGAAAATCTCGGCCCGAGAGATCCGCAGGTTGCGAAAAATGACAGAAAATGCTATACTAAACAATCGTAGGAAATAAGAATCAGTACCTGTTCAGCCATAAAAGTTCTGTGCAGTGTATGAAGCGAAAAGGAGCGGGAAGAATGAAAAAGATAGAAGACTATGTAAGAAGTATTCCGGATTTCCCGGAACCGGGAATTATTTTCAGAGATGTGACCAGTATTCTGCAGGATCCGGACGGATTGAAGCTTTCAATCGACCTGATTCAGGAAAAACTCAAGGGAGTTGATTTTGACGTAGTAGTAGGAACAGAATCCCGCGGCTTTATTTTTGGAGTGCCGGTAGCTTATAACCTTTATAAGTCCTTTGTGCCGGTGAGAAAGAAAGGCAAGCTTCCCTGCGATACAGTGTCTATGCGGTATGAACTGGAATACGGGACTGCGGAGATAGAGATGCATAAGGATTCCATCAAGCCCGGACAGAGGGTGGTGGTGATCGATGACCTGATTGCCACAGGCGGCACGGTGGAGGCTGCCATCAAGCTGATCGAGGATCTGGGCGGTCAGGTCGTGAAGGTGATTTTTCTGATGGAGCTGGCCGGGCTGAAGGGCCGCGAACGCTTGAAAGGCTATGATGTGGAATCTGTGATCCGTTATGAGGGAAAATAGTTAACAGAGATGGTGGTGTCCAATGGCAGCAGAGGCGAGAACGAAACAGGATAAAATCGAAGAAATTAAAAAAGCGGATGCCAGTGTTAAGCTTATGGAGGATTTTACCAGCCCGGAAGAGCTGTACCAGGAGCTGATCAAAAGCGTTCGGAAGTATCATCCTTCTGATGATATATCTATGATCGAGAAAGCGTACCGGATAGCGTACAAGGCTCATGAGGGGCAGGTAAGAAAATCCGGGGAGCCTTATATTATACATCCTCTTTGCGTGGCGATTATACTGGCTGATTTGGAACTGGATAAGGAATCTATTGTGGCAGGGCTTCTCCATGATGTGGTGGAAGACACCATTATGACCTCTGAAGAGCTTCGCCAGGAGTTCGGGGACGAAGTGGAGCTGATCGTGGATGGAGTTACAAAGCTGGGACAGCTCTCTTATTCAGCGGATAAAATTGAAGTTCAGGCGGAGAATCTCAGGAAGATGTTTCTGGCCATGGCCAAGGATATCCGCGTAATTCTTGTAAAGCTGGCGGACCGGCTTCACAATATGCGGACGGCGAAATACTGGTCTCCGGAGAAGCAGAAGGAAAAAGCCAGGGAGACGATGGACATTTACGCGCCCATTGCCCACAGGCTGGGAATTTCTAAAATCAAAGTTGAGCTGGATGACCTTTCCCTGAAGTATCTGGAGCCGGAGGTCTATTACGATCTGGTAGAGAAGATCGCTTTGAAGAGAAATGAACGGCAGGCTTTTGTCAACAGTATTGTGGAGGATGTGAGCAAGCATATCCGGGCCGCCGGTATCAAAGCCCAGATCGACGGAAGGATTAAACATTTTTTCAGTATCTACAAGAAGATGGTAAACCAGCAGAAGACGCTGGATCAGATTTACGATCTGTTTGCGGTCCGCATCATTGTAGATACGGTAAAGGACTGCTATGCGTCCCTGGGCGTGATCCATGAAATGTATAAGCCCATTCCGGGGCGGTTCAAGGATTATATCGCCATGCCGAAGCAGAACATGTATCAGTCCCTGCACACAACCCTAATCGGGCCAAACGGAACCCCCTTTGAGATACAGATCCGTACCTTTGAGATGCACCGGACCGCGGAGTACGGTATTGCGGCCCACTGGAAATATAAGGAGACCGCCGACGGAAAGAAGAGTACCTCCAAGAGTGAGGAAGAGAAGCTCAGCTGGCTGCGGCAGGTGCTGGACTGGCAGAAATCAGACAACCGGGAATTTATGAGTCTTCTGAAGAGTGATTTTGACCTTTTCGCGGAGAGCGTTTACTGCTTTACCCCGGCTGGTGATGTGAAGAATCTGCCTACCGGTTCCACCCCTATTGATTTTGCCTACAGCATTCACAGTGCTGTGGGAAATAAGATGATCGGCGCCAGAGTAAACGGCAAGCTGGTAACCATTGACTATGTGATTCAGAACGGCGACCGGATTGAGATTATCACTTCCCAGAATTCCAGAGGCCCCAGCCGGGACTGGCTGAAAATCGTAAAGAGCTCCCAGGCCAAGAACAAGATCAATCAGTGGTTTAAGCAGGAGCTGAAGGAAGATAATATTATAAAAGGAAAAGAAATGCTGGCTGCCTACTGCAAGGCCAAGGGCATTGTCCAGTCCGATATCATGAAAGCGGAGTATATGGACCGGGTTATGACAAAGTACGGATTTAGGGACTGGGATTCTGTACTGGCGGCCCTGGGTCACGGCGGGCTGAAGGAGGGCCAGGTGGTCAATAAGCTTCTGGAGGGCTACGAGCTGGAGCACCGCAAGGAAGTGACAGACGAACAGATCATTGAGGCGGTTCAGAACAATCGGGACAGTTCCCCGGTAAAGGTGGCCAAATCCAAGGGCGGCATTACGGTTCGGGGGATCGATGATGTGGCAGTTCGGTTCGCCAAGTGCTGCAGCCCCATTCCGGGCGATGAGATTGTGGGGTTCGTAACCAGGGGACGGGGCGTAACCATTCACAGGACGGACTGCATTAATATCGTAAATCTTCCGGAAGAGGAACGGGTGCGTCTCATTGACGCGGAGTGGCAGAAGGATGCCACAGAGGGCCAGAAGGGGATGTACCTGGCGGAGATTCTGATCTACGGAAATAACCGGATCGGACTTTTGGTGGATATAACCAAAATCTTTACAGAGCGGAAAATCGACGTGCTCTCTGTAAATACCAGGACGAACCGTCAGGGAATCGCCACGATTGCCATGTCCTTTGAGGTGTCGGATAAGAGCGTTCTGAATTATCTGATTGAGAAAATACGGCAGGTAGAGAGCGTTGTGGATGTAGAGAGAACCACAGGCTGAAGATACAGGAGGATTCTATGGGAGAACTTCGGATTGAGACAATGGTACTGGGCATGGTAGGGACCAACTGCTACCTTGCTGTGAATCAAAAGACAAAGGAGCTTTTGATCCTGGATCCGGCAGATGACGGAGTAGGAATCCAGAAGAGAATTACCGACCTGGGGGCTGCCCCGGCAGCGGTGCTTTTGACCCACGGGCATTTCGATCACATCGGCGCGGCCCAGTATCTCCGTGACACATACCGGATTCCAGTATGCGCCATGGAGACGGAGCGGGAGGTTCTGGAGGATCCGGCTAAAAACCTTACGGCTATGTCGGGACAGACACTGTCTCTGAAAGCGGATCGCTTTTTTAAGGACGGAGAAGAAGCAGAATTGGCCGGCTTTTCCATCCGGGTCATTCATACTCCGGGACACACAGCGGGAGGCTGCTGCTACTATTTCCCGGATGAGGGAGTTCTGTTCTCGGGAGATACCCTTTTTGCGGAGTCTATAGGCAGGACGGATTTCCCTACGGGAAGCATGGGAACCCTGGTTCGTTCCATTCAGGAGAAGCTTTTTGGGCTTCCGGATGAGACGAAGGTATATCCGGGCCATGGAGAGGAAACACAGATCAGGTGGGAGAAGAGGTATAACCCCTTCTGCCGTTCATAGGGAAGCAGGAAAATGATCATTGTTCAGCTGAATAAAAAGGATTTTGAATATGATATCCATTCCCTGGTAAAAGCTTTTTATCAGGACGAAAATGTAAAGATATGCTATGAACCACCGGAGGATGAGACGGAAGCGTCGCTGATCCTGGTGATTTCTTATGAAGCGGGGAAAGAAAAGGCGAGGCTTGAGGTCGGCCTTTTTGGGCCAGGAGGAAGACTGCTTCTTCAGATGGAGGAAGAGCTGCCGGCAGGGACGGACCGGAAGGAGACGAAGAACCGACTGAAGCGTCTCCTGTACAGGCTTCTGTCCGGCCATACAGGGCGGACCCTTCCTTGGGGCAATCTCACGGGCATACGGCCGGTGAAGATTCCCATGGCGCTGATGGAAAAGGGCTTAAGCAACGGGCAAATCGCGGAATATATGCGGAACACCTATTATACCAGCCGAGAGAAGACGGCTCTGGCGGTGGCGGTGGCGAACCAGGAGCGACATATCCTCCGGGAAATCGACTATAAAAACGGCTACAGTCTGTACATAGGGATTCCCTTCTGCCCCAGCATCTGTCTTTACTGCTCTTTCAGTTCAAGCCCCATTGCCCTGTGGAAGAACCAGGTGGACCAGTATCTGGAGGCGCTGTTTAAAGAGATCGAGTTCGGAGGCGGGGCCTTTGCAGGCAGGAAACTGAATACCATATATATTGGCGGCGGGACGCCTACCACCCTTGAGGCGGAGCAGATGGATCGTCTGCTGAATAAACTGGAAAAGAGCTTTTCTTACAGTCATCTGCAGGAGTTTACCGTGGAGGCCGGGAGACCGGACAGCATCACCAGGGAAAAGCTCCAGGTGCTGAAGGAACATGGAATTACCAGAATTTCCATCAATCCTCAGACTATGAACCAAAAGACTCTGGATCTCATCGGCCGCAGGCATACGGTGGAGGAGACAAAGGAAGCGTTTGCCCTGGCCAGAAGTCTTGGCTTTGACAATATCAACATGGATCTGATCGCGGGGCTTCCGGGGGAAGGCACAGAAGAGATGGCGCATACCCTGGAAGAGATTTCCGGCCTGGATCCGGACAGCGTAACGGTGCATTCCCTGGCAGTGAAACGGGCCTCCAGGCTCCATATGCTGCTGGAAGAGTACAAAGGAACCTTTGCCAATACGGAGGAGATCATGGAGCTGGCGGCAGATTACGCGCGCCGGGCAGGAATGTTTCCCTATTATCTGTACCGACAGAAAAATATGGCGGGTAATTTTGAAAATGTGGGTTATGCCAAAGCCGGAAAGGCGGGTATTTACAATATTCTGATTATGGAAGAAGTACAGAGCATTCTGGCACTGGGAGCCGGAGCTTCTACAAAAATGGTCTGGGCTTCAGACAGGATTGAGCGGATTGAAAATGTGAAGGATATCCGCAGCTACTTGGAACGCATTGACGAAATGATTGATAGAAAGAGGTCGGGCATATATGGCGGAAAGGATGCGGGAATATAAGAAAAAATACCCGATTATCCGAATCAGTGTTGCCAAGGAGATTATGCATGGAATCTGTGTAAGCAATCTGGCATACCGGATCGGAAAAGAAATGAATTTTTCCCAGGAGGAATGCTACGATCTGGCAGTGGCGGGCTTCCTCCATGACATCGGCAAGATGGAGCTGGTGAAATACGTATACGGACATGAAGAAGAGACTCTGACCATCGAAGAGATTAAATATGTAAGAAGACATTCGGCTCTGGGGGCGGACGCCCTGGAGCGTATGGGGTATTCCCCAAATATTGTGGAAATGGTAAGATATCATCACGAAAACTGCGACGGCTCCGGGTATCCCTTAAATCTCACCAGGGAAGATATTCCCATGGGGGCCAGGGTAATCCGGGTCTGCGACGTATTCGCCGCCCTGACGGCCGATCGGCCGTACCGCAAGGCCTTCGACCCGGAGACGGCGGTGGAGCTGATGATTGACGAGGCGAAGAATTATGATATAGGAGTGTTTCTGGCCTTTATGCGCGTGATCCATGAGGGCAATCTGGAAGGGCTCATGGAGAACCGGGAGACAGAGGAAATGCTGAGAAGACTGACTAGGGAGGTAGAAGGATGATTACACAGGCGCCCAGAGGGGTACAGGACTGGTATGGGGAGGAGATGTACAAACGGTCTCAGATCGAAAAAATGGCCAGAGAGCTGGCGGCCACGTATCATATGAGTGAGATTATCACACCGATGTTTGAGCACACCGTTCTCTTCGCGAGAGGAGTGGGAGAGACCACGGATGTAGTACAGAAGGAGATGTATACCTTTGAAGATAAGGGCGGAAGAAGCATAACGCTGAAGCCGGAAGGCACGGCGGGAGTGATGCGGGCCTATCTTGAGCATAATATGTACGCGCAGCCGGCGCCGGTGAAGCTGTACTACGTGACTCCGGCCTTCCGGTATGAAAAGCCCCAGAGCGGGCGGCTGCGTCAGCATCATCAGTTTGGCGTGGAATTTGTGGGCTCCGCCAGCCCCCTGGCTGAAGTGGAGCTGATTTCGCTGATCACCTCCCTGATTCGGAAGCTGGGGCTGAAAGACGCGAAGCTTCATATTAACAGCATCGGCTGCAAAAACTGCAGGAAGACGTACAACGATGCTCTTCTTGCTTATCTGAAGGAGCATGAGGAGGGGCTCTGTCCCACCTGCCGGGAGAGAATGCAGAAGAATCCCCTGAGAGTTCTGGACTGCAAGGTGGAGACCTGCAGGGAAATCGTAAAGGACGCCCCCCGTACCATTCAGTATCTGGATGAGGAGTGCCGGGAGCATTTTGAAGAGCTGAAGTCCCTTCTGAATGAGCTGGGAATTGAGTATGAAGTCGATACAGGAATTGTCCGGGGCCTGGATTATTATACTAAGACGGTATTTGAATTCGTAAATTCCGAGGGTTTCACGCTCTGCGGAGGCGGCAGGTACGACGGACTGATCCATGAGATTGATGAGAAACAGGATATCCCATCGGTGGGCTTCGGAATGGGGCTCGAGAGAATTCTGTACTTTATGGAGAAAGAGGGCGTGTCCTTTGCGCCTCAGCCTTCGGTGGCTCTCTATGTGGGAATTCTGGGAAAGGAAGCCAGGGGCCGGGCTTATCGGATTGTAAATGAGATTCGCGGCCGGGGCGTGATTGTGGAGACGGATTATATGGACCGCAGCGCCAAGGCTCAGATGAAGTACGCGAATAAGATCGGAGCCAGAAAAACGGTGCTGATCGGTACCCAGGAGCTTTCGGATAACCGGGTAAGAGTTAAGGATATGGAGACAGGAGAACAGACAGAGATCTCCCTGGATGAGCTGGCAGCTTTTGACTTTTAGGCAGCCGTGTTTTCAGGGAAGGTATAAGATAGAGTATGAGAATGGCTTGATTGAAGGAGGAGAAAAATGGCCGAGGCAATGAAAGGACTGAAACGGACACACCGCTGTACAGAGGTGTCGAAGGCGGATGTGGGAAGCACAGTGACAGTAATGGGCTGGGTTCAGAAGCGGAGAAATCTTGGAAGCCTGATTTTTGTGGATTTGAGAGACCGTTCGGGGCTGCTGCAGATTATTTTCGATGAAAAGGAAGTAGGGACTGCAGGCTTTGAAAAAGCCGGTACTCTGCGCAGCGAGTTCGTAATTGCTGTAGTGGGAGAAGTGCAGCTTCGGGAGGGAGCGGTCAATGAGAGCATGAAAACCGGAGAGATCGAAATACGGGCCAAAGAGCTTCGGATTCTCTCAGAGGCGGAGACGCCGCCTTTCCCCATTGAGGAAAACAGCCAGACCAAGGAGGAGCTTCGCCTGAAATATCGCTACCTGGATCTGCGGCGTCCGGATCTTCAGAGAAACCTGATGCTTAGAAGCCAGGTGACGACACTGGTAAGGAACTTCCTCTCTGAGGAAGGCTTCCTGGAGATAGAGACCCCGGTTCTCATTAAGAGTACGCCGGAAGGAGCCAGAGACTATCTGGTGCCCAGCCGTGTCCATCCGGGACATTTTTACGCGCTGCCTCAGTCTCCCCAGCTTTTTAAGCAGCTTCTGATGTGTTCCGGCTATGACCGGTATTTTCAGATTGCCAAGTGCTTCAGGGATGAGGATTTGAGAGCGGACCGGCAGCCTGAGTTTACACAGATCGATATGGAGCTTTCCTTTGTGGATGTGGATGATGTAATCGATGTAAATGAGAGACTTCTGGCTTATGTATTCAAAGAGGCTCTGGGTGTGGAGGTACCCCTTCCCATTCCGAGAATGACCTGGCAGGAGGCCATGGATCGCTTCGGCTCGGACAAACCGGATCTCCGGTTCGGCATGGAGCTGAAGGATGTGTCCCAGATGGTGAAGGACTGCGGGTTCGGCGTCTTTACCTCAGCTCTGGAAGCCGGAGGAAGCGTCAGAGCCATTAATGCCAAGGGACAGGGCGGCATGCCCAGAAAGAAGATCGACGCGCTGGTGGAATTTGCCAAGGGCTACGGAGCCAAAGGTCTCGCCTACCTGGCCATTCATGAAGACGGCTCCTATAAATGCTCCTTCGCGAAATTTATGAAGCCGGAGGAACTGGACGCTCTGGTAAAGGCTCTGGAAGGAGAGCCCGGAGATCTGCTCCTGTTCGCGGCTGATAAGAATAAGGTTGTATGGGATGTGCTGGGTGCTCTGCGCATTGAGCTGGCAAGACAGATGGATCTTCTGAAAAAAGACGACTATCGGTTCCTTTGGGTGACCGAATTTCCGCTTCTTGAGTGGAGTGAGGAGGATCAGAGATTTGTGGCTATGCACCATCCCTTTACCATGATGATGGAAGAGGATATGGATAAGCTGGAGACAGATCCGGGAGCAGTACGAGCCAAGGCTTACGACATTGTTCTCAACGGAACGGAGCTGGGCGGCGGAAGCGTCCGTATCTTCCAGGATGAGATCCAGAGCAGGATGTTTGACATTCTCGGATTTACAAAGGAAAGGGCTCAGGAGCAGTTTGGCTTCCTGCTGAACGCCTTCAAATACGGAGTGCCCCCTCACGCGGGTCTGGCCTTTGGACTGGATCGTCTGATTATGCTTATGGCAGGATGCGACAGCATCCGGGAAGTCATCGCCTTCCCCAAAGTAAAGGACGCTTCCTGTCTGATGACAGAAGCTCCGGGTACAGTAGATGAGGCGCAGTTAAAAGAACTCTGTCTGAAGTGTGTGCTTCCGGAGGAATAATGAGAAAATAGAAAGGACGCTTCGCGAACTTTCTGATTCCATGGATTAAAAAGGCCGGCGCTTTTCGCGCCGGCTTTGCTGTGCCGTGAAATCAGGATTCTGTTTCGGCCTGGGATTCAGAATTAATGGAGCCGAAGGTATCAATGGCCTCGCTGATGTTTCCCATCACCGCGTTTGTGAATTCCGAATCAAAGGTGACGTCCCAGGAGGTCCCGTTGTTGTCAAAGGTCATGGTTATATCGGTTCCAGTTGTCTCCTGGTTTTCCTGGAGGGATTCCAGGAGAAGGCGGGAAGTCTCATTTGAAAATTCTTCGCTGGAGGCTCGGATTGAGGCAGGGGCCGCCGCGTAATTCAGCAGCTTTTCCCGGTACAGGGTGAGCACATGGTTCATGTCAATGCTGGTGATACGCACCACGGCCTCTGCCTGGGAACCCTCTTCCTGACAGCGGAGGATTTCGTAGTCAAATGCGCCGGCCAGCTGTGAAATATATTCTTCATCAATCAGGGGATAATATTCTGTATTGTAGGTGGCGAATACATCTTCAACGCCCAGAAAATCCATCCATTCTTCCGCGGTCAGCGCTTTTAGGGCATCGAGCTGTACTTCCAGGACGGTATAGGCAGACAGAAGATACGGATCGTTCATATAGGTAATAAAACCGCTGACCAATTCGTCCTCCAGCGTCTCATCAGCCAGGATAACCCAGCCGTTTCCTTCCTGACGCAGATGAAAATGAGCTGTAGTGACTGTGGTTTCATAGGATTCTTTTTCCAGAGTATCTTTCAGAAGCTGGTAGGAATTCAGATTTTGCGAATCGTCAGAGGGATAGAGAGACAGGGAATTTCGCAGAATTTCCGTTCTCAGATCTGTAGCCAGGGCTTTTGTGTCGATATTTGTAATATTGACGGTGACAGTAGCCGCGTCTCCGTCTATTTCTTCATTTTGTATGGTATAGTGGAATTTTTTGAAAAAGAGGTTCACGGCTTCAGCCGCATCCTGGCTGACATCACCGGAATACTCCTGAGAATTTATAAAGCTTTCATAAGAGACGAAAGACTGAATCGTGTCGGAATCAAGCTCCTGGATCAGAGAAAGCTCATACTGAACTGCCTGGGAGGGGCTGCGCATCTGCTTCTGATTCCAGGAGAAGAGAAAGCCGATCAAAAGAAGCTGCAGGATCAGAATAGCGGGAATTCCAATGGCGAATGAAAGATGCCTGGTCTTGTGGCGGAAGAGGTACATGCCGACCAGGATTCCGATGCTCCCGCCCAGAGCCGCCATGATGAAAAGAGAACGCTCCGGAATCCGCCACTGTCTTTTCATAGCCCGCCTCTTGTCGATTCCCATGGAAAAAAGTCCTAAAATATTTATGAGAACTATGTATGTAATAAGAAGTATCTTCATCTGTTCCTCCCATAATGATTATGTGATTTCAGATATTGTAAACGATAGAATAAAAAAAGTCAAATAAATAAAATATCAATATGAATCGTTGGATTTTAAAGAAGTCGAATTCACTCATTATTTTAAATGTTTTGTCGAAAAACAAGGGACGTCCGCGCAAGACGGACATATGCAAAATTCAGACGAACAGTGCTTGACTTTTAAAAGAAAGGGAAGTATGATAAATTTGATTTGCTTTAAAGAAAACAGATGATTAACTGGAGGAAAAAAACATGTATTCACTGGAAGATGTAAGAAAGGCGGACTGTGAGATCGCGGACGCGATTGTGGCAGAGCAGGAACGTCAGAACAGCCATATTGAATTGATCGCGTCAGAGAACTGGGTATCAAAGGCTGTCATGGCAGCTATGGGCAGTCCTCTTACCAATAAATACGCGGAAGGATATCCGGGAAAGCGCTATTACGGCGGCTGCGAGTGTGTGGATGTGGTGGAAGAGCTGGCCAGAAACCGCGCCATGGAGCTTTTCGGATGTACGTATGCTAATGTACAGCCCCATTCCGGGGCCCAGGCCAATATGGCGGTATTCTTCGCGCTTCTGAAGCCCGGCGATACAGTGATGGGAATGAACCTGGCGCACGGAGGCCATCTGACACACGGAAGCCCCGCCAACTTCTCAGGAGCCTATTTTAATATTGTGCCTTACGGAGTAAACGATGAAGGATTTATTGATTACGATCAGGTGCGCTCCATCGCTCTTTCCTGCAAGCCGAAGCTGATCGTAGCGGGAGCCAGCGCCTATGCCCGGATCATTGATTTTAAGAGATTCCGTGAGATCGCGGACGAAGTAGGCGCTTATCTGATGGTGGATATGGCTCATATCGCGGGCCTGGTGGCCGCGGGGCAGCATCCAAGCCCCATTCCCTACGCCCATGTGACCACTACCACTACCCACAAGACCTTGAGAGGACCCAGGGGAGGCATGATTCTTTCAGACGCGGAGTTTGCCAAGAAGGCCAACTTCAATAAAGCCATTTTCCCGGGCATTCAGGGAGGGCCTCTGATGCATGTGATTGCCGCCAAGGCCGTGTGCTTCAAGGAAGCACTTGCTCCGGAATATAAGGTATATCAGGAGAATGTGGTGAAAAACGCCAAGGCCCTGTGCAGGGGACTTATGGACCGGGGACTGAAGATCGTTTCCGGCGGTACGGACAATCATCTGATGCTGGTAGATCTTACCAGCGTGGGCAAGACCGGAAAGGAAGCGGAGCACCTTCTCGACAGTGTAAATATCACCTGCAATAAGAACACGATTCCCAACGATCCCCAGTCCGCCTTTGTAACCAGCGGAATCCGTCTGGGTACTCCGGCCGTTACATCCAGAGGACTGAAGGAGGAAGACATGGACGCAGTGGCAGAGGCAGTGGCCATTATGCTGAAAGATGAAGCGGACTGCACCCGGAGAGCGAAGGAGCTCGTAAAATCTCTCACAGAAAAATATCCGTTGATCTGAAAATAAGGTTACTATTCACGGCCGTTTCAGGATGTGTCGTGCTTGCAGGTAAGCATCCGCTGGTAATTCTGAAAATGGACTGCGAAGCGGTCACCCCGCCCACATAAGCAGTCCTAGCTCCGTAAGGAGAAGGACTGGAGTCTCGAAGAGGCGACGAGTGCGCATGGGGGGCGGGGCGGCTGTGAATAGTAACAAAATAAGAAAAAACAAAGAACCGGTCCGTGAAATCCGGGGGGCAGAAACGCTTCCGGATTTTGGGACCGGAGTTTTGCTGTTTAAAGGAAAACTCTTTGAAAATAAAGGAAATAGGCTTCTGAAAGCACTGAAGCTGGCCGCATTTTTTATAGAATTATTAAGAAATTACTACTTTATTTTACAAAAAGATGTGGTATAGTGTTTAGGTGATATGAATAGAGGGGGAATTCTGCTGTTTGACCGTTTACCGAAGACAGGATAGAAACCTTCCCTCTGTTCAGAGCTGTCGGCAGCCGCGTTCGCGGCGGCCGTTTTCTAAGAAGATAAATGAAACGGCGGCAGAATTCTGTCTGCTGTGATTTAGATAGAAAAGGAGAGCGTTCGGATGAAGAAAGTGATCATTGGGGTGGCTGCAGTGGTGATTATCGGTGCGGGAGCCTTTGGTGTTTACCATCATTTCTTTCAGTCAGACAGCACATCCGCGGAGCGGGTTTCTTCTGACAGCGAAGATGCAGTTTATGTTGACCAGGTATCTACGATTACCGGATATGGGAGCGGCAACGGTCTGATCGAACGATTCGGAGGAGAGGTGGAGCCGCAGGCGACCCTGGAGGTGGAGCTGGAGTCCGAACGGACTGTGAAGGAATGCTACGTGCAGGAAGGCGATGAGGTGCAGGAGGGAGACCGTCTCTTTGCCTACGATACTCAGGAGGCTGAAGATAATCTGGCTCAGGCACAGATTGATATAGAGAGAGCCCAGGCGGATATAGAGGTGGCCCAGGAGACCATTGCCAGCCTTGAACGGCAGCAGGCCAACGCCAGCGCGGACGACCAGCTTGCCTATACGACCGAGATTCTCACGCAGCAGAATGAGATAAAGACGAATGAATACAATATCCAGACGAAAGAGCTTGAGATGCAGCAGCTCCAGGAGACTATTGACAGCGCGGTGGTAACAGCGGAGATGGGCGGCATCATCCAGAGTATCTCAGATCCTAATTCCAGTTCTGCCTCTCTGGATTCCGGCAGCAGCAATGCTTATATTACCATTCTGGATACGGGGGCCTTCCGGATCAAGGGGACGATTAATGAACAGAATCTCAGTCAGATCGAGGAAGGGATGGAGATGATCGTCTATTCCCGTGTGGACAGTTCTCTGACCTGGAGGGGAACCATTTCTGAAATCAATACGGAAAGCCCGGTGGAGGAGGATTCTTCCATGGTCTATTATGGCGGTTCCGGTGCGGATTCATCCAGCTACGCTTTCTATGTGGAGCTGGAGAATTCGGATGGTCTGATTCTGGGACAGCACGTGTATATGGAAGAGGATCAGGGGCAGATGGAGGAAAAGGACGGACTTTGGCTGGAAGAGTATTATCTCTTCTTTGAGGATGACCAGGCATACGTATGGCTGGCGAATGAGAGCAATGTAATTGAAAAACGTCCGGTAACTCTGGGAGAGTACGATGAGGAAGAGATGAAGTACGAGATTACGGACGGACTCACCCAGGAGGATTATATTGCTATGCCCTTTGACGGCATTTCCGAGGGAGATCCTGTGATCTATAATGATTTCACCACAGATACCGGCGATTCTCTGGACGCAGATCTGACAGGTGATGAAGAGATTCTGTCAGATGAAGATCTGATGGCGGATGATGCGCTGCTGTCCGATGAGGATATGATGGTGGACGACGGCACTCTGTCCGATGAGGACGTGATCTATGACGAGGATTTGTCATCAGACGACGGACTGGTTTTTGACGAGGGTTTTGAAGTGGATGACGGACTGGAAGATTACAGTGACGAGGAGACAGACGTGTCAGAAGAGGAGTACTATGACGCGGACGCAGATATGGTGGTAGAATAGGAGGCCGTTTCGTGATCCTGAAACTAGAACATATTTATAAAGATTACCTGCAGGGCAAGATGACAGTTCCGGTGCTGAAGGACGTCTCCCTGCAGGTGGATGAGGGAGAATACGTAGCGATCATGGGGCCGTCAGGCTCCGGTAAATCGACTCTTATGAATATTATCGGCTGCCTGGACCGGCCAACCTCCGGAGGCTATGAGCTGGCAGGCCAGGATGTGCTGAAGCTTAGCGACAATGCCGTGGCGTCTGTGAGGCTCCACAGCATTGGGTTTGTGTTTCAGAATTTTCAGCTGCTTCCCAGGCAGACCGCCCTGGACAATGTAGCCCTGCCCCTGATCTATGCGGGCATAAGAAAAAAAGTCCGCAGAGAGAGGGCAAAAGAAGCGCTGATCCGCGTGGGGCTGGAGGATCGTCTGGATTTTAAGCCCACGCAGCTTTCAGGAGGGCAGAAGCAGAGAGTGGCCATTGCCAGGGCCATGGTGAACAATCCCAAGATTCTTCTGGCGGATGAGCCCACCGGCGCTCTGGATTCCCGCTCCAGCAAGCAGGTCATGGAGCTGTTCCAGAAGCTGAATGACGAAGGAGTTACAGTGATTATGATTACCCACGACCGGGGAATCGCCGAACACGCAAAGCGTATTGTGGACATTTTCGACGGTGAGATTTCAGAACGGAGGGAGGCTGTTCAATGAAGGTAAAGACAGTGGTTATCAGTCTGGCTGTGACAGGAGCGCTTGTGGCCGGAGGCATTTACGGTGCGTACTACGTACTTCAGAGCAGAAAGTCTCCGGTGGAGGTCGTGCCTGTGGCCAATGTAAATTCCGGATACTGGGGCACGACGAATACAATTTACGGAACCGTAACATCCCAGGTGGCCCAGAATGTAACTCTGGATGAAGAATACGCTGTCGATGAGATTTATGTGGAGGCCGGACAGGAGGTAAAAGAGGGGGATCCTCTTTTCTCCTATGATATGACGCTGCCGGAGCTGGAACTGGAGCTGAAGGAGCTGGAGCTGCAGACGTATGAGTTGGAAAAGACCAGACTTGAGAGAGATCTGGAACGGCTTCGCAACGGTACGTATACCACAGCGTCTCTGGAGTCCAACGATACGGGCAGCATGACGGCTTCCGGCGGCACGGATCTGATTATAGAAGAACCCGGAGGGGAAAGCGGAAGCAGCGGCAGCAGCCAGGGAGGCGGCAGCGGGAACGGGCTTTCCATCGATTCTGCCGTCGTGGTTTCCGAGAGTACCGAGGGAAGTACAGAAGGCTCACAGACCAGTACAGAAGGCTCACAGAGCAGCACAGAGTCTCAGCAGGCCGCTTCAGAGGAAAGCGGAGGTACAGGGGAATCCTCCCAGACGCCGGAGACGGTTCAGGAAACCACACCGGGAACGGAAGCAGCGCCCTCCACAGAAGCAGGGGAGACGGAGCCCGGCATAGAGATCGAATCTGTAGAAACCGTGGAAGGGACTGTGGAAGCCCAGGCGGGGGAGAGTGAGTCGGAGACAGAGGCATTAACCGGGGATGCCGGAACCTTCATCAGCTTGTACACAACGATTCAGCAGAACGCGGAAAGCGGCATGGCAGGAGAGGATTCTTTCGGGAAGCTGGTAGCGGGCGCTTTAGATTTTTATCATAACCATTTATGTACGGCTTCCCAGAGTAGTGATCTGCAGATTTTAGATGCGTTGGGGCAGAATGCGCTTTCTTTGTGTACTTATACATTGAGCGAAGAAGCAAAACAAGCTTTCCAGGCGGCGGGGATTTCAGAAGAGGAGGTGGCCTCCTATGTAGAGAATCTTGAGAATTATGGCTTGGAATATCTGCAGTCGAAGAATAACAGCCTGGCCGGAAGCTCTGTAGAAGGACTTTCAGCGGCAGCTATCGTAGGCACTGCAAATGCCGAAGGGCTTTTGACAGTACCTGAGGCTGTGTATAATTCTTTGTCAGATACAGGAAAAAAACGGGAAGCTTACGCGTATGTAACTTATGCGGCCCGGCTGCTGGGTTCCAACATTCAGGATGGACTGAGCGACAAGATTGAGTCAGTATACAATGCGTATTTACTTTTAAATGACACGGCCAGAAATGCTTTCAATGAGGCGGCAGGCAGCGATTCTGTCCTCTCATCCGCATGGCAGAACATTCAGGCGGCAGTGGATTCCATGAAAGGAATTGCAAATGACGAATATTATGTGCGCCAGTATACCCGGCTGCTGACAGGAACAGAACTGGTTTCGGAAACTGTGTACAGAACGGGAGATACGGTGAATATCTCTGCCGGGGAAATCGAATTCTATCAGTTTGAAAGATGGACTGTGCTGGATGCCAATGGGAATGAAATCGCGCTGGAGCGGCCCTATGACGCGGAGACGACGTTTGTTATGCCAGAGGGTAATGTTACTGTGACGGCGGATTATACGGTGGACTCTGCCGCGGTGAACAGCTGTGTAAATCAGTTTATGGAGCTGGCGGAGAGTCTGCAGAGTGAAGGAGCGGCCCAGAGCGAGACCTATCTGGAGGCGCTGCAGGAAGCTATTAATCTCTATCAGAGTATGCTGGGTTCGCTTCCGGCAGACATTTTAGATGAGTCCGGAGCCACCATGGAGGACTACGAGCTGAAGCAGGAAGTGTGGACCTATACGGACACAGATATTCAGACTCTGGAGGACTCCTACAAATCCCTGTGTCTGTCCTATGTGAATGCTCTTATAAACAGCCTGGATCCGCAGGCCCTTACAAGAGAAGCTCTGGATGAAGCTAAAAATGCGTACGAAAAGCTGGGAGCGTCCTGGAGCCAGGAGATCACCATATCTTATCTGCTGGACGCCTATGAAGTCATCCTGATGATTCAGGAAATTGACACCACGCAGCCGGCGGAGACGGTGACGGCTGCCGTCCAGGCAGCGGCCGACGCCTACTATGCCCTGACTGAGGAAGGCAAAGCGGCGGTCTGGAATCTGGACGTCCTTGAGAATCTTATGGAACAGTACGGAATCCAGTGGCCTTCTGAGGAAGAGACAGAGAGTGAATTGTGGGATGATTTCGGAGACTTCGGAGATTTCGGGGACATGGGGATGGATGAAGGATATACTTCCGAAGAGCTTCAGTCCATGATCAAAGATACAGAGAGACAGATTGAGGAGAAGGATCGTCAGATTCGGGAAGCGGAAATTGAGCTTGGACAATCCCAGCGGACAGTGGATGGCAAGGTTGTCAGAAGTACCCTGGACGGTACAGTAGTCAGTATCGGGGAGACGGACGGTACCTCTGAGGATGAGTACTTTGTAAAAGTAGCCAGCGCGGCGGGACTTTACGCCAGAGGGTCTATGAACGAGCTGGACCTGGAGTCCATTCACGTGGGTGATACGATTTCCGGAATGCTTATGGATACCGGAGTCAGCTTTACAGCAGAGATCGTAGAGATTTCAGAATATCCGGATACCTCCGGAGAAAGTATGAACTATGGTTCAGAAAATACGAACGCTTCCTATTATCCCTTTATGGCCCTTATAGAGGACACAGAAGAGATTACGGAAGGGGACGCGGAGCTGTATCTCACTGATACGGTAACAGATTACTCAAATATAATCACACTGGAGAATTATTTTATAAGAACCGAAAATGACGGCAGATCCTACGTTTACATTCAGGGAGAGGACGGAAGGCTTAAAAAGCAGTATGTAGAGCTTGGACAGGAGTTTTACGCCATGGTTGTGGAGATACGGTCCGGCCTGGATGAATCAGATCTGATTGCTTTTCCCTACGGGGATGATGTGATGGAGGGGGCAGCTACTAAGGAAGTGGATGCTCTGACCTATTAATGGGAGGTGAAAGGGATGCTGGAAAATATACGATTGTCTTTTCAGGGGATTTGGTCTCATAAGCTTCGCTCCCTCCTGACTATGCTGGGAATCATTATTGGTATCGCCTCCATTATTTCTATTGTTTCCACCATCAAGGGTACCAACGAGGAAATCAAAAATCAGCTGGTGGGTTCCGGAACGAATACCGTGGACATTCAGCTCTATTCAGAAGGATATGAGTATTCCATCAATTCTTCCGCTGACATTCCTCACGGAATTCAGGAGGTGTCAGAAGAGACCAGGCAGAAGATTCTGGATGTAGATACAGTGGAAAATGTTACCTGCTACAAAGAAAGAATCAATTCCGACGGTGTCTACTATCAGAATACAGCCCTTTCCAGCGTGGCTATCCGGGGTATTGACACCAGCTATTTCGCGACTACGGGCTATATCATCCGTACCGGCCGGAATTTTATACAGGATGACTACACAAATTTCCGGAAAGTTGTGATTCTGGATGAGACGGCAGCCTCCGATCTCTTCAGAAATGAGAATCCCATAGGGAAGACCATTGAGATTAATAATGTTCCCTTCACCATTATCGGTGTAGTAGACGAGGCTTCCAGCTTTGAGCCAACCATCAATTCCATTGATGACTACTATACATATGCCAGCGATGAGACCAGCGGCACGATGTTCATGCCCAGCGCCTCCTGGCCCATCGTGTATACGTATGACGAACCGGAAAATGTGATTGTAAAGGCCACCAGCACAGATGAGATGGAGGATGCCGGACAGAAAGCGGAGGATATCCTGAATGATACGATCACGGATTCTGAAAGTACTGTCAACTATCGTGCCGATAACCTTCTGGAACAGGCCAGAAGCCTCCAGCAGCTCAGCGCGGCTACGAACAATCAGCTGATCTGGATAGCCAGTATTTCGCTTCTGGTAGGAGGAATCGGCGTTATGAATATTATGCTGGTATCTGTCACGGAGCGTACCAGTGAGATCGGACTGAAAAAAGCTGTGGGAGCTAAAAAAAGCGCGATCCTGGCTCAGTTCCTGACAGAGGCGGCGGTTCTTACCAGCCTGGGAGGCATTGTAGGCGTGGGAGCAGGAATCGGAATGGCCCAGGTAATCAACCGGATTTCCGGTGTGGCTGTATCCATCAGCGTACCGGCCTCTGCCATTGCCGTGGTATTTTCCATGCTGATCGGGATTATTTTCGGTTTCCTGCCTTCTGTGCAGGCGGCCAATCTGGATCCCATCGAAGCTCTCCGTCGGGAGTGATTTAAAAAAGTTGGAAGGGAAATATAAAACCAAACTCAGCATGAGGGTGGAATTTAGAATCTCATTTAAGGAATTTTCAAAAGTAAAAAAGTTAGGGCTTGCCATGGGCAGGCCCTTATGTTATACTAAAAAGGCTGTAAAAGTAGGCACGTATGCGGATTTTCAGGATGGTGCCGGAATGAAAAGGAAGGTCCCCTGAGAAGTGGAAGCATACGGAAGAGATTAACCAAAAAGGAGAAAAGACATGAGTGTAATTTCAATGAAGCAGTTGCTTGAAGCAGGTGTACATTTTGGACACCAGACCAGAAGATGGAACCCCAAGATGGCGGAGTACATCTACACAGAGAGAAACGGTATTTATATTATTGACCTTCAGAAATCTGTAGGAAAAGTTGATGAGGCTTACAAGGCAGTTTCTGATATCACGGCAGAGGGCGGCACGATCCTTTTCGTAGGTACAAAGAAGCAGGCTCAGGATGCAGTGCAGACGGAAGCAGAGAGATGCGGAATGTTCTATGTAAATGAGAGATGGCTGGGCGGTATGCTGACCAACTTCAAGACTATCCAGAGCAGAATCAAGCGTCTGAAAGAGATTGAGGCTATGGAAGAGGACGGAACCTTTGAAGTTCTTCCTAAGAAGGAAGTAATCGCTCTGAAGAAAGAGCAGGAGAAACTTCAGAAGAACCTTGGCGGAATCAAAGAGATGAAGAAGCTCCCGGACGCTATCTTCGTAGTAGATCCCAAGAAGGAAAGAATCTGCGTGCAGGAAGCACATACCCTGGGCATTCCGCTGATCGGTATCTGCGATACCAACTGTGATCCGGAAGAGCTGGATTACGTAATTCCGGGCAACGATGATGCTATCCGTGCGGTAAAACTGATCGTATCCAAGATGGCAGACGCTGTAATCGAGGCAAAGCAGGGAGCAGAAGAGGAAGTTGCAGACGGTGAGGAAGTATTCGAGGAAGCGCCGGTAGAGCCCCTTGCAGAGTAATTTTTACGATATATAGTTTCGGAGGAAAATAAGATGGCTATTACAGCAGGAATGGTAAAAGAGTTAAGAGAGATGACTGGCGCCGGTATGATGGACTGTAAGAAAGCTCTTACAGCTACAGAGGGCGATATGGATAAGGCAATCGAATGGCTGAGAGAGAAGGGCCTGGCTACCGCTCAGAAGAAAGCCGGCAGAATCGCGGCTGAAGGTATCGCAATGGTACTGGTATCTGAGGACAGCAAGAAGGCTGTAGCAGTAGAAGTAAACGCAGAGACAGACTTCGTTGCGAAGAACGAGAAGTTCCAGGGCTATGTAGCACAGGTGGCAGAGCAGGCTATGGAGACATCCGCAGCAGATATCGACGCTTTCCTGGCAGAGCCGTGGAAGTTTGATACTACAAAGACCGTAAACGAGGCTCTGGCAGCTCAGATCGCAGTGATCGGCGAGAATATGAACATCAGAAGATTCGTTCAGGTAACAGAGGAGAACGGTTTCGTAGCTTCCTATACTCATATGGGAGGAAAAATCGGTGTTCTCGTAGACGTTGTGACAGACGTAGTAAATGACGAGATCAAAGAGATGGCCAAGAATGTGGCCATGCAGGTAGCCGCTCTGAAGCCGCTGTACACAAGCGATGCTGAGGTAAGTGAAGACTACATCGCCCATGAGAAGGAAATTCTTCTGGCTCAGATCATGAACGATCCGAAGGAGTCCCAGAAGCCGGAGAAGGTAATCCAGGGTATGATCCAGGGCCGCATTAAGAAAGAGCTCAAGGAAATCTGTCTTCTGGATCAGGTGTACGTAAAGGCAGAAGACGGAAAACAGTCTGTAGGCCAGTACGTAGCACAGGTGGCAAAGGCAAACGGAGCCAACATTACCATCAAGGGATTTGTTCGTTACGAGACCGGAGAGGGAATCGAGAAAAAGCAGGAAGACTTTGCGGCTGAAGTAGCAAAGCAGATGGGAATGTAAGTACATCGGCGAAGTTCCGGTTTGAAAGGCGCGAAAGCCTTGATTTTACTGGGTTTTTCAAAGATTTCCGAGAAAAAACCGAAGTTGCGTAACTGCGTCAGAATGACAGAGAATCGCATATTTTAGCACAAGGTTTTGCGTCAAAATTACGTACCGAATTGCGTCAGATTAAAAAAAATTCCCTTCGGCGAAAAGTACGCAATTTCTATGAAAATTTTATAAACTGAAGGTAAAGCGGGAGCAGCTAAATTGGGGCTGTTCCCCTTTTTTTTCGACAAAATCAGACATTCTGTTTTTACGCAGTCCAGATGTGAATTGTGTCAAAAGCCGGTTTGTGAAAGGAGCAAAATAGTATGAGAGAATATGTATCAAAAATGGAATGTGAGCATTGCAGGCAGGTCTGGGACATTTTTCGAGAGTATTTTGAGGAAGAAGGAGAAACGTGCGGAGTGGACGCATATCCATATGGATTTGTTGTACTCCGGTGGTTTAAACCAGGGGAAGGGTTTGATCTGCAGGAATATTTTGAAAGCGCTCCGGAGCTATTTGAATGGTTATTGGAGGAAGTAGAAAGGTACTATCTGGATTCCTTCCAGGAGGAGCTGGGGCTGGAAGACCTGACGGACTGTCAGCTTTTCGAGAGGATGCCTGATGTAAAGAAACAGGAGCTAGAGGAACGAAAAAAGGGGTTTCAAGAATCCTATGAACGATTGAGGGATTCCTGGAAATAATTTGTAAGCAGCCTAACTTTTAAAATTATGCTATACCATCGGTATGTGATGCGGATATGCTAAACTGTTCTTAGATTGTTTATTGAGGAGGGAAAAAGCATGACCGCAAAAGAACAAGTGAACTATTACCTTGAATATTGCAAATACCGCAAGGAACTGGATGAGAAAACACTGAAGGCATACCGGATTG
>DVGK01000116.1 GCA_018712785.1 Candidatus Choladousia intestinavium
TTTCAGAACCATATTCTATGAAGAAGTCATAATTGAAGTCCTGAAGATAGTTGTTTATCTTCTCTACTCCGTGTTCTTCAGCATATTTTGTAATGTTCTTTCCCCAGTGCGCATCTTGATTATATTCATCAATGCAGTAAGAATTGAGCAGATAATCCATCAATTCGCGAAGTACTGGCTCTTGGGGAAATCTGCCGGTATTAAAGGAAGCAGTCCGAAGAAACAAAGTTTCACCGTCAAGCTGATCATCCTGCGTAACGGAAGCGTTGATTCTTAACTCACCACTCGTTCCGGTTCTTTTCAAAACGATAACACCGTCAATTGACAAATCTTCCGATATGTTCTTTGATTTGATATTATATTCAATCCTATAAACAACCTTCTTGTTCTGGAAAATGAATTCATATTCTACGGTTGTGATTGCGTTCTTTGCAAAAAAGCATCGGAAATTCTCAAAGGAAGTCCCTTCGCCCTTGATCAGATTGATTAGAAAAGCAATTCCTTCCAAAGCATTTGACTTTCCAGATGCATTGGGGCCTATGAATAAAGCGCCTTTGAGGACTTCGCTGTTATAAACATTAGTTTCGCCAAGTATAGAGTACCTGGAGGCTGTAAAATCAAATTCCGTTCTATCTAAAAATGAGAGAAAATTTGTTAAATACATTTTGGTAAGCATAGCAGCATTCTCCTTTTTCTAAATATATAGTAATCAATCTTAAATTAAATGTCAATATGATATGTAATTTTTTTACATTTGATCTGCAAATAAATTACACGATTGCTATATCCTGTTGTCGACAGTATGATTCCTCCCACTGGTTTCCCTGCTTTCTTTCAAGCATATAGAAGGCAGGCAATACAAGGTCATAGTTACCTACATTGCCTGCTTAACAACTATTTCAATATTCCAGCATATTTTCAATGAAAATCCCATAGCCTTTTGTGGGGTCGTTTACAAATACATGAGTTACGGCGCCGATGAGACGGCCGTTCTGGATAATGGGGGAACCGGACATGCCCTGAACGATTCCGCCGGTGAGGTCCAGCAGCTCTTCATCCGTTACTTTCAGAATCATTCCTTTGTTTTCTTCTTTGACATTGTACCGAAGCTCCTGTATCTCAATATCGAACTCTTTTCGGACGCCGTCTACCATACTGATGATGACGGCCGGCCCTGTCTGTACCTCCTGGCGGTACCCGATCTCATACAGATCCAGATGCTCTGCCAGAAGAGGAAATCCTGTGATGGTACCGTAAATGCCTTTCTTCGTATTTTCCGTGATCCGGCCGATCCGGTAGCCGTCACTGTAGTGGATCACGCCTGCCAGCTCTCCGGGCTGTCCCTGGGTCCCCTTTACGATGGAAATCACCTCTGCGTTGTAGAGAAGCCCGTCGCTGATTTCCATAAGGGAGCCTGTATCCACATCGCTGATTCCGTGTCCGAGAGCGCCGAAATTTCCTTCCTGGTCCACATAAGTGAGAGTTCCGATTCCCTGGGTATCGTTCCGCACCCAGATTCCTGCCTTATACTCAGCCTCCTTGGTCTGTACCGGGGTTACCTGAAGCTGCAGAGACTTTCCGTCCCGCTGGATATCCAGCAGTACCGCATGTCCTTCGCTCTGGTTTATGCAGGAAACCAGTTCTTCTTTCGTGTTCAGGGGAGTTCCGTTGGCCGCAGTGATGTAGTCCCCTGCCATCACTACATTTTCGGCGGGGATGCAGGATTTACCGTCCGCGGTCTCTACAGCGCCAGTTCCCACTACCAGCACGCCGTTGGTTTCCAGGTAAATACCGATGGGAATGCCGCCGGCATATACTTTTTCCCGCTCCACCACTTCTACATTTACTGTTTTCAGTGGAATTTTTCCTAATATACTGTAGGAAATCTGATAGCTGTCGTTTACATTTCCGGTGCTGACGCTGGCGGCCAGCCTTTTGGCGGAATCGGAAGGAATGGAGTTCTGCGCAGAAGTTCCAGAAGCATCCTGCTTTATAATGACCTCCTCCTGGATCAGCGAATCCAGGGGAGAAGGGAAAAAAGAAGGGATTTTGGCGGCTTGTGCAACCTGCATAGAATCCGGGATCTGACCCCGCATCAGCAGCCAGCCGCTGTACAGAAGGGCCATGACGCCAAAAAGCAGCATGGTCCTTACAAATCTTTTGTATTTTTTTCTGCCAGACATTCTAACACACCTTTCTTTATCAATAGTAATAAACTCTGTTTTCAGTATGTGGAATCCGAAAGCGTTCCACACTGGTATTTTTTTGGTTCTTTATGCGTTTGAAAAATTTATTTCGGGAGAAAACAGCATTTTTCGTTTTTTTGCGTCACAAAATTTTATGTGATACGTTTATTTTTCATGATAAGGGGTTGCCGCTGCATCCTTAGGGACGGGAACCGTGTCGGTTTATGAGGATAAGATTTTCTTGCGAATAGAAAGAGTTGTTATATAATACAAGTAGTCCTTGTACATGACAATTTTTGGTACAGGCCATCAAAAAATGCTAGGGTGCAACGACAAAATATAAATGGTGAGGAGAGGAATACGCAATGGAAAAACTGAACGTCGCGATTGCAGATGACAACGAGAGAATGCTTCAGCTTCTGGATCAGATCGTCAGAAGTGATGAGGAGCTGGAGGTAGTTGGCAAAGCAGGAAACGGTGAGGACCTGATTGAGATTATCAAGGAAAAGGAGCCGGATGTTGTATTACTTGACATCATTATGCCCAAGCTGGATGGCTTGGCGGTTATGGACCGGATTAATCATGAAGAGAATATAAAGAAACCGGCCTTTATTGTGATCTCAGCGGTGAGCCAGGAGAAGACCACAGAGGACGCTTTTGAACTGGGGGCGGATTATTATATTCTGAAGCCCTTCAACAATGACATGGTGCTGAACCGGATCCGCAGAGTGAAGACTAGACAGGAGAGAAGCGCCGGAAAAGAGAAGAAGCGGAAAACCTTTGAAAGCAAAAAGGAATATCTGGAGCATAATCTGGAAGCGGACGTTACCAGTATTATTCATGAAGTGGGCGTACCGGCGCACATTAAGGGATACCAGTATCTTAGAGACGCGATCATCATGTCTGTAACAGATATGGAGATGCTCAATTCCATTACAAAAATTCTATATCCTACCATTGCCAAACGACATCAAACTACGCCCAGCCGTGTAGAGCGGGCCATCCGCCACGCCATTGAGGTGGCCTGGAGCCGCGGAAAAATGGATACTATAGAGGAACTGTTCGGCTATACAGTAAGCGGAGGCAAAGGAAAGCCTACGAATTCTGAATTTATTGCCCTGATCGCGGATAAAATCCGTCTTGAGTACAAAAACCGGGGATAATCAGTTTATTCAGAATAAAATTTTATTATAGGAGAATAAACACTTTTCTTTGGGGGCGAAATGCGGTATAATCTCACTATATAATGGATGATGCGGAGGTTTCTTGTATGAAAAAAATATTATTTGTTACGTCTGAGGCGGTGCCTTTTATTAAAACCGGCGGCCTGGCAGATGTAGCCGGCTCTCTGCCAAAGTGTTTTAATAAAGAAGAATTCGATGTGAGAGTGATTTTGCCCAAATATCTTTGCATGAGTGAAGAGTGGAAAAACAAAATGAACTATGTCACCCACTTTTATATGGATCTTTCCTGGCGTTCTCAGTATGTAGGCGTGCTGGAAATGCAGTATGAGGGGGTGCAGTTCTATTTTATCGACAATGAATACTATTTTTCCGGCCCCAAGCCTTATGGGAATATCTATCAGGACATTGAGAAATTTGCCTTTTTCTCCAAGGCGGCTCTCTCTGCTCTGCCGCTGATCGGTTTTCAGCCGGATATCGTTCACTGTCATGACTGGCAGACAGGACTTGTGCCGGTACTTTTGAAGGATAAATTCCATGAAGGCGAGTTCTTCCGGAATATGAAGTCAATTATCACCATACATAACCTGAAGTTCCAGGGGGTCTGGGATGTGAAAACAGTTCGGGATATCACAGGTCTCCCCGCTTATTATTTTACGCCGGACAAGCTGGAGGCGTACGGAGATGCCAATTATCTCAAGGGCGGCATCGTATATGCGGATGCGGTGACTACAGTGAGTGAGACGTATGCGAAGGAGATTCAGACGCCCTTCTACGGTGAGCGGCTGGACGGGCTGATGAGGGCACGCTCCAATTGTCTCAGAGGTATTGTGAACGGAATCGATTACGATGAGTACAATCCGGAAACGGATAAGATGATTGAGTTCAATTACAACAGCAAAAACTTCCGCAAAGAAAAGATTAAGAATAAAAGGGCTCTTCAGAGAGATCTGGGTCTGTCTCAGAACGACGGTGCCTTCCTCATCGGAATTGTGTCCCGTCTGACAGACCAGAAGGGCTTTGACCTGATCGCTTATATGATGGATGAGATGTGCCAGCAGGATCTGCAGCTTGTGGTGCTGGGCACAGGGGAAGAGAAGTATGAGAATATGTTCCGGCATTTCGCGTGGAAATACCAGGGCAAGGTATCTGCAAATATCTATTATTCAGAAGCTATGTCCCATCGGATCTATGCTTCCTGTGACGCTTTCCTGATGCCGTCTCTCTTTGAACCCTGCGGTCTCTCCCAGCTTATGAGCCTGAGATACGGTACGGTACCGATTGTGCGGGAGACCGGAGGACTTAAGGACACGGTACAGCCCTACAATGAATACGAGAGTACAGGAACTGGATTCAGCTTTGCCAACTATAATGCCCATGAGATGTTTAATACCGTGAAGTATGCGATGAGCGTTTATTATAATAAAAAGCGGGAATGGAACAAGCTGATCGACCGGGGTATGGCAGCAGACTTTTCCTGGAACCATTCAGCCAGGAAATACGAGGATCTCTACAGGAGCCTGTAGAATTTACAGAATATGAATGATTTTCCTCCTTCTGGGGTATACTGTGAGCGTAATCCAGTATACAGAAGGAGGAATTTTTATGAACCATGGATTATCGGAATTAGATCTGCAGAACCTTCGGCATCTGATCGGCGGTTGTGCTACCAACCACTGTAAAATGCAGGCATACGCGGCCCAGGCCCAGGACCCCGGCATTAAGCAGTTTTTTGAGAAATCCGCCCAGTCTGCCATGCAGACAAAGCAGCAGCTTATGAGCTTTTTACAGTAGGAGGGACAGATGATGATGGATGAAAAAACGATGGTAGCAGATACTCTGGCGGGAATCAACGGTGAACTGGTCCGCTACGGGGAGATGATTCCACAGACAGAGAATATGGAGTTAAAGCAGACCTTAAAACAGATCCGGAACCAGTGCGAGGCCTCTCAGGAGGAAATTTACCAGATCGCCAGAAGCAAGCAGTATTATATCCCGGCAGCTATGGCAAAACAGGAAGAGATTGACCACGTTAAGATGATTTTAAGCCAGGGTTAAGGGATGACAGGCTTCGGGGCCGCTCATGGGGAGCGGTTCCGAAGCAGAAAAATCGCCGCGGCCCTTTGGCAGCCTCGTGCTGGTCTACCGGTTATCGGGAGCGGTTCCGAAGCAGAAAAAGGCGGCTTCCCGGAAGAAGGAAGGCAGCAAGATACAAGAAAATCTCCAGGAAAAATCCGGCCCAGGTGTTTTCCGGGATCAGTCCCAGCGTTCGGATCAGGTACATACAGCCTGTAGCGGACAGGCAGAGCGACAGGGGCAGGAGCAGAGCCCTTCCGGGATCCGGTACATACCCGGTACTTTTAAAGAGAAGGGCCAGAAAGGAAACGGAGAGAAAGATCTGCCCCAGGAGAACGCCGTAAAGATACCCCTCAATGCCGACGGCAGGAACCAAAAGGACTACGAAAAGCAGGCGGAGGACGAAAGAGAAGGTATGCAGAAAAGATACCGCGCCTGTCTTTCCCAGACCGTGGAGGATGCTGGAGAGGGTGTTGTTTGTATAAAGAAAGGGGCACAGGAAAGAGAGGCCGACAATATATTCTCCTGCTGCGGGGCTGTCAAAAAGAAGACGTCCGGCCTCATCTCCGAAGAGGAGAAAGGCATTTACACAGAAAAATCCCAGATAAAGACTGGCCAGAAAGCTTGCCTCTATGGTGGAATGAAGCTGACGGTTCTGTGAGGCGGATTTTGCTTCTGAAACGGCGGGAAGCAGAAGGGTTCCCAGGGAACCGGTAATGGCGGTGGGAAATAGGATCAGGGGCAGGGCCATACCGGAGAAAGTCCCGTATTCGCTGAGCGCCTGGGAGGCTGTAAGCCCGAATTTACGAAGCTGCAGAGGCAGAAGGGCCGCCTCGATCCCCTGAAGGACGCCAAGGAGCATCCGGCTGCTAGAAAGAGGAAGAGAGACGGACAGGGTAGCACGGATATCTGCCCGGAGTTCTTTCTTTTTGGGAAGAGAAAATCTGGGGGAAAGAGCCAGAAAGAGAAAGCAGCTTGCAGCGCTGGCTGCCTCTCCTGCCGCCTGGCCCAGGACGATGATAGCGGCGGACAGAGAATAGCCCTTTTCCAGAAACAGGAAGTACAGCAAAAAAGAAAACAAAATCCTGAAAATCTGTTCCGCCAGCTGGGAGAGGGCTGGCAGGAGAACTTTTTTCTGCCCGACCAGATAGCCGCTGACACAGGAGTGGACAGCCGCAAAGGGGAGAGACACGGAGAGGATTTTAAGGAGAGGGCTGCAGCGGGGTTCTCCAAGGAAGACAGAGGCAATCCAGCCGGAACCGAAAAATAGAAGGAGAGAGCAAAAGAGCGCTCCCAGCAGTGAGAGAAAAAGGCCGGCCAGGAATGAATTCCAGGCTTCTCTTTTCGCGCCCTTCGCCAGATCGGCGGACACGTGCTTGGACACAGCAGTCTGTATTCCCCCAAAGGCTGCCGCGGCGCAGAAAGCGTACACAGGAAGAATCAGCTGGTGGATTCCCATAATTTCCGCACCAACAGTCCGGGAGAGGAATATCTTATAAAAAAAGCCGGCAATCCGGGACAGCAGGCCGGCGGCGGTAAGTATAAAAGTCCCTTTCAGAAGATACTGCTTTTGATTCATATTTCAGACCTGTGTGTAGAATACACGATTTTTATTTCCTTACAGGTTATGCGATAATTTCCCTTGACAGAACCGCTGAAGAATGGTATTCTCTGAATAAATCCAAGCAAAACACTAGGAATAGAAACACGGGTGATTAAAATGAAGCTTTCTACGAAAGGAAGATATGGTCTTCGGGCATTGATTGATCTGGCGCAGCATTGCGGGGATGAGGCAGTATCCATCAGCAGTATTGCTGCCAGGCAGAGGATTTCGGAGGGATATTTGGAGCAGCTGGTGGCGAAGCTTAAGAAAGCAGAGCTTGTTACCAGTACCAGGGGTGCTCTTGGAGGCTACCGTCTGGCCAGGCCGGCCCAGGAGATTTCTGTGGGAGATATCCTGAGGGCTCTGGAGGGAGACCTTCGGGCTGTGGAGTGTCCGGGAGAAGAGGGAGGCTGCCAGGAGGCAGATCTGTGCGTGACGAAGTACGTCTGGCAGAGGATTAATGACAGTATAGCCAGGACGGTAGATGAGATCCGTCTGGATCAGCTTGTGGAGGAGAGCCGGGAGGCCCTAAGACGCCGGGAAGCTCTTTCAGACTACAGCGGAGAAAAGGTTTGTATGGCAGAAAAGAAAGGGAATAAGAGGAGGAAACAGGAAGATGGATCGGCAGATATATCTTGACAACGCGGCGACAACAAAGGTTTCTGAGACAGTGCTGGAGGCGATGCTTCCTTATTTTTCAGACTATTATGGAAATGCGTCCAGTATTTACAGCCTGGGAGCCAAGAGCAAAGAGGCTATCAGCCAGAGCCGGGAGATTCTGGCGGGTACTCTGGGAGCCAGGGAAAACGAAATCTATTTTACAGCAGGAGGAACAGAAGCGGACAACTGGGCGATCAAGGCTGCCGCTGAAGCTTATGCCTCCAAGGGAAAGCATATTATTACCTCAAAAATCGAGCACCATGCAGTTCTCCATACGTGTCAGTATCTGGAACGGCAGGGGTATGAGGTAAGCTATATAGATGTGGATGAGAATGGAATTGTGAAACTGGAAGAGCTGAAGAAGGCAATCCGTCCGGATACGATTCTTATTTCCATCATGTTTGCCAACAATGAAATCGGCACCATCCAGCCCATTAAGGAGGTCGGAAAGATTGCCGGGGAGCATGGAATTCTGTTTCACACAGACGCGGTGCAGGCCTACGGGCATATCCCGATCCATGTGGATGAGTACGGCATCGACATGCTCAGCGCCAGCGGCCACAAGCTGTGCGGGCCGAAGGGCGTGGGATTTCTCTATATCCGGAAGGGAGTAAAGATTCGTTCCTTTATTCACGGAGGAGCCCAGGAGAGAAAGCGCCGGGCAGGTACCGAGAATGTTCCCGGCATTGTGGGACTGGGAAAAGCGGCACAGGAGGCTGCGGAGACAATGAAGGAGAGGGCGGAACGGGAAACTGCTCTGAGAGACTATCTCATCGAAAGAATGCTGCGAGAGATTCCTTATACCCGGCTGAACGGAGACGCAAGGAAACGACTTCCAAACAACGCGAATTTCAGCTTCCAGTTTATTGAAGGGGAATCCCTGCTGATTATGCTGGATATGGAGGGGATCAGCGGCTCCAGCGGCTCTGCATGCACCTCCGGATCTTTGGATCCTTCCCATGTGCTGCTGGCCATCGGACTTCCCCACGAGATTGCCCACGGCTCCCTGCGTCTGACCCTGGGAGCGGACACTACGAAGGAAGATCTGGACTATGTGGTGGAGAAAACGAAGCAGATTGTGGAGCGGCTCAGAAGCATGTCTCCTCTTTATGAAGATTTTGTAAAAAAATCAGGACAAAACAGAGAATAAAAAGAACGTTGGAGGAAAAAACATGTATTCAGAAAAAGTAATGGACCATTTTCAGAATCCCAGAAATGTGGGCGAGATAGAGAACGCCAGCGGAGTGGGCACTGTGGGAAACGCAAAATGCGGAGATATTATGAGGATCTACCTGGATATTGACGAAGCAGGCGTAATCCGGGACGTTAAGTTTAAGACCTTCGGATGCGGGGCTGCAGTAGCCACCAGCAGCATGGCCACTGAACTGGTAAAGGGAAAAACCGTACAGGAAGCGCTTCAGGTGACAAACAAGGCGGTTATGGAGGCGCTGGACGGCCTTCCCCCTGTGAAGGTACACTGTTCCCTCCTGGCGGAGGAAGCCATTCATGCCGCCCTCTGGGACTATGCCGAAAAGAACGGAATTAAGATCGAAGGCCTTTCCAAACCTAAGTCGGATATCCATGAAGGTGAAGAGGAAGAAGAAGAGGATTGAATGTGCTCCGCATCATCAACGAGCCCACCTCTGCGGCGCTGGCCTATGGACTGGACCACGGGCAGGCGCAG